>NZ_JBHYRN010000028.1:0-87224 GCF_042749305.1 Nocardia sp. NPDC058705
GCGGTGGGCCCGCCGCCGCCGTCGGCGTTACGCGGCCGCCCCGCTGACCCGGCGCCGTTGCGTACGCGACGAAGGAGCAAGCAACGGTGCCTGAACAGCGGGACACAAGGGGCCGCGAACTCGAGCGCGCCAGCGCTCCAACAACTCAGTGCGAGGAAGGGCCCCACTCCAGCGGCACACCCTTGGCGGCCAGATACGGAATCGGGTCCATCTTGCCGCCGCCCTGATCCCAGATCTCGAGGTGCAGGTGCGGGCCGCTGGACTGGCCGCGGTTGCCCACGGTCGCGATGACGTCGCCCGCGTTGACCCGCTGGCCCTCGCTGACCAACATGTCGTTGACGTGGCCGTAGACGCCGGTGGTGCCGTCGTCGTGCAGCACGCGCACCCACAGGCCGAAGCCCGACGCCGGGCCCGCCTCGATCACGGTGCCGCTGGCGACGGACTTGATCGGGGCGCCGAGCGAATCGGCGAAGTCGATGCCGTAGTGCATGGCACCCCAGCGGGCGCCGTAGCCGGAGCTGATCGGGCCCGCGACCGGACGCGCGGCCTGCGGCGGCGCGACCTGGTGCTGGATGCCCTGCAGCATGTCCTCGACCTGGGCCAACGGGCCGGACAGCTCGGGGGGCAGGTTGCCGATGCCGAAGGGCGCGGCCACGGGGGCGGCGATCGGCGCGGCGACCGCGGTGACCGGCGCGGGGGCCTCGGTGTGCGCGGAGACCTGCTGCGCGGCGACGAGGTCGACGTCGGAGCGCGCGGACTCGGGGGCGACCGATTCCTCGACGCTGTCGTCGTGGGTGGGCAGCAGCGGCGCGGCGAAAGCCAGGGCCGGGGCGACCTGGGCGGTCACGCCGACCAGCGCGCCCGCGGCGACCGCTGCGGTGGCGGCGGCGCGCACCCGATCGGTGCGCGAAGCCTCGGCGCGGTGCCTGCTCCTGCTCGGGCTCCGGCCATCCGCGTGTGCAAGCAGAGCCTGCACGGAGATGGATTCGGGACCCACACGGTGCTGCGACAAGATCTCGTCCTAGCGTCCGACAACAAGGGAACGAAACCGATCTATGACCGGCCCGGGGACCACCTGGGTGTTCCCCACTGCCGAACTATGTGTAACGGTTCGGCATACGTTGTGACGGGAACTCTACTCGGCCGTGACCATTCCGCAACCTTCTGTTGCGAATTCGCAGGTAGATGGCGTGTCACACAGTAACGATCACAGTGTCCGAACCGTCACAGGCATTGTCAGCGGGCCTGAACACGGCCTCGACGGGCCAGACTCGACCCATGGTGATCGAGACCTTGACTGTCCCCATCGTCGCCGCGCCCATGGCAGGCGGCCCGTCCACACCCGAACTGGTGGCCGCCGTGACGGCCGCGGGCGGGTTCGGCCAGCTCGCCGCAGGCTACCTCGGCACCGAGGCGGTGGCCGCGCAGATCGCCGCGACCCGAGCAGCCACCACGGCGCCGTTCGGCGTGAACCTGTTCGCGCCGGGAGCAGTGGCCGATCCGTCCGCGTACGCCACCTACCTCGCCGAACTCGGTGCCGAATTCCCCCTCGGCACCCCCGAGCACGACACCGACGGCTGGGCCGACAAGCTCGATCTGCTGGTCGCCGATCCGGTCGCGGTGGTCTCGACGACCTTCGGCTGCCCCACCGCGGTGGAGGTGGACCGGCTGCACGCGGTCGGCTCGGAGGTATGGGTCACGGTCACCTCGCCCGCCGAGGCACTGGTCGCCGTCGACGCGGGCGCCGATGTGCTGATCGCCCAGGGCGCCGAGGCCGGCGGCCACCGCGCGAGCTTCGTCGACGACCCCGCCGACGACGCCGTAGACCCACCCGGCCTGCTGACCCTGATCCAGTTGCTCACCGCCGTCACCTCCCGCCCGCTCGTCGCGGCGGGCGGGATCGCGACGGGCGCGGGGGTGGCTGGGGTGTTGGCCGCCGGCGCCTCGGCGGCGCAGATCGGCACCGCGCTGCTGCGCTGTCCGGAAGCGGGCACCAACGCCGTGCACCGCGGCGCGATCGGGACGCCGGACCCCACGATGCTCACGCGCGCCTTCACCGGCCGACGCGCGCGCGGGATCCGCAATCGCTTCCTCGTCGAACACACCGCCGACGCGCCCGCCGCCTATCCCGAAATCCATTACGCCACCGCACCGTTGCGGGCCGCCGCCCGTAGCGCGGGCAACATCGACGATGTGAATCTGTGGGCGGGACAAGCACATTCGCTGAGCACCGGGCAACCGGCAGGCGAACTGGTCGCCGACCTCGCCTCGGACGCGAAAAGCGCACTCCGGAAAGCACTTTCGGAACGAATCCAGGGTTATTGACAACGAATTTCGTTTAGACTCGGACCTGGCATCGCGTCCCGCCGACCACCCCCAAGCAGGAGGAGAGCCATGTCCCTCGATGTACCCGCCGCCCTACTCGAACGCGCCGAAAGCGGCGATATCGACGACGCAGAATTCGTCGAATGTGTCCGTACCTCACTGCCTTACGCCTGGGAAGTGGTGAGCCGGGTCGCGGACGATCTCCGCACCGGCACCGACGAATACGCCGACAACCGCATCCCGCCGCCGGACGAGGTGGCCCGCGGCCAACTGCTGCGCGCCCTGGCCTCCGACGCCATTCGCGGTGGGCTGGAACGGCATTTCGGTGTGAAGCTGGCCTTCCAGAACTGCCATCGCGTCGCGGCGTTCCCGCTGTCGGCCGTCGGCGGGGAGACCTACACCCGCTACATCAGCCCGCGCGCGCAGCTCCTGAACCAGAGCCCGGAGCTCCGGAACTGTTGAGATAGCGCAAAAAAGGCGGGCGTGGAACTGGTTCCACGCCCGCCTTTTTCGGGTCTTACACCGTGATGACTTCCAGCTCACCCTCGGCGTACTGAGCGCGCAGGCGCTTCTTGTCGAACTTGCCGACGCTGGTCTTGGGGACCTCCGCGATGAAGGTCCAGCGCTCGGGCAGCTGCCACTTGGCGAACTTGTCGGCCAGGTAGTCACGCAGCTCGGCAGCCTCGGCGGCGGCGCCTTCGGCCAGCACGATGGCGACCAGCGGGCGCTCGTCCCACTTCTCGTCGGGCACACCGATGACCGCGGCCTCGGCGACGGCCGGGTGGCCCATCACCGAGTTCTCCAGGTCCACCGAGGAGATCCACTCGCCACCGGACTTGATGACGTCTTTGGAGCGGTCGACCAGGGTGAGGTAGCCGTTGGGGCTGATCTTGCCCACATCGCCGGTGCGCAGCCAGCCGTCGTCGAACTTGTCCGGGTCGATCTCCGAGCCGGTGGGCGAGTAGTAGGAGCCGGTGATCCAGGCGCCGCGCACCTCGAGCTCACCGAGCGACTCACCGTCGTTCGGGACGACCTTGCCGTCGTCACCGACCAGCCGGGCCTCGACATTGGCGGGGAAACGGCCCTGGGTGTAGCGGTACTCCCAGGCCTCGTCCTCGCTCGCACCCGCGGGCGCGTGCGCGACGCTGCCCAGCGGGGAGGTCTCGGTCATGCCCCACGCGTGCAGGATGCGCACGCCGTGCTTGTCCTCGAACGCGCGCATCATCGCGGGCGGCACCGCCGAACCACCGACAACGGCGGTACGCAGGTGCGAAATGTCTTGCGGCGCAGCAGCGAGCGTGGCCAGCACGCCACCCCAGATGGTCGGCACGGCGGCGGCGAAGGTCGGCTTCTCGGCGGCCATCATCTCCAGCAGCGGGCCCGGCTGCAGGAAGCGGTCCGGCATCAGGATGTTGGCGCCCGACATCAGCGCCGCGTACGGCAGGCCCCACGCATTGGCGTGGAACAGCGGCACGATCGCCAGGACGTAGTCGGAACCGTTGAAGCCCATGCCGTTCGGCGAGTTCACCTGCATGGCGTGCAGCCAGTTGGACCGGTGCGAGTAGACGACACCCTTCGGGTCGCCGGTGGTGCCGGAGGTGTAACACATTGCGGCAGCGGAACGTTCGTCGATCACCGGGAAGTCGAACTCGGCCGACTGCGCGTCGAGCAGCTCACGGTAGGAGTGCACCTGCACGCCCTCGGGCGCGGTGAGCGCGGCGGCGTCACCGTTGACGACGATCACGTGCTTCACGGTCTTCAGGTTCGGCAGGTACTGCGCGAACAGCGGCAGCAGCGTGCCGTCGACGAGCACGACCTTGTCCTCGGCGTGGTTGGCGACGAACACCAACTGCTCGGGGAACAGGCGGATGTTGAGCGCGTGCAGCACCGAGCCCATCGCGGGGACCGCGATGTAAGCGACCATGTGCTCGTTGTTGTTCCACATGAAGGTGCCGACGCGGTCGCCCTCTTCGATGCCGAGCCCACGCAGCGCATTGGCCAGCCGGGCCGAATCCGCACCCAGCTCGCGGTAGGTCATCGTGCGGACACCGTCACCGGTCCAGGTCGACACGGTCGAGTCGCCCTGGAAAGTGGCGGCGTATTTGAGCAGTGTCGCCAGCGAGAGCTGGTCTTCCTGCATGGTGCTCAGCATCGGTGCTCCTTCAAGTCCCTGCCGTGGCATGAGCCACGTCACAACGGATGCTACCGAAAGGTTTGAGCCCTGCAATCGTTTCCTCCGACAACATTCCTGCTGGTCGGCTCGTCACCGCAGACCGCGCGGCTCCGCGTGCGGCGGCTGACCGTCGGGATCTCTATGGTGCGACGGCACGCCCGGACCGGCGTGTTCGGCGTTGTGCACGGCGTCGACGACCAGGCTGCGGACGTGGTCGTTGTCGAGGCTGTAGTAAATGGTCGTTCCCTCGCGACGGGTGCGAACGAGCCTGGCCATGCGCAGTTTCGCCAGGTGCTGCGACACCGACGGACCCGGTTTGCCGACTCGGCTCGCCAGTTCGTTCACCGAGAGTTCTTGTTCGGCCAGCGCCCACAGGACTTGGACCCGGGTCGGGTCGGCCAGCATCCGGAACACCTCGACCACCAACCCCACCTGATCCTCGGCCAGTGGCGCGTGGGCATCTGCATTCATGCGCAGATAATAGATCCGCGCAGGCTCGCCTCGCCAGGATCGGCGATGTGAACGGTGGTTACTGTGACGAGCATGGCTGTTGACCGAATGCTGCCCACCGACGAGGCGCGCGAGCTGATCGAACTGACCCGCGATATCGCCGACAAGGTCCTCGAACCGCGCGTCGCCGAGAGCGAGAAGACCGGCGTCTTCCCCGACGGTGTGTTCCCCGCGCTCGGGGCGGCCGGGTTGCTCAGCCTGCCCTACCCCGAGGAATTCGGCGGCGGCGCGCAGCCCTACGGGGTGTACCTGCAGGTGCTCGAGGAGATCGCGAGCCGCTGGGCCGCGGTCGCCGTCGCGGTGAGCGTGCACGGGCTTTCCTGCCATCCCCTGTTCACCTACGGCACCGACGAGCAGAAACAGCAGTGGCTCGAGCGCATGCTGTCGGGCGAAACCATCGGCGCCTACAGCCTTTCCGAGGCGCACGCCGGTTCCGACGCGGCCGCCCTTCGCTGCCGCGCGACTCCCGTCGACGGGGGCTACAACCTCAACGGCACCAAGGCCTGGATCACCAACGGCGGCCGCGCCGACTTCTACACCCTGTTCGCCCGCACCGGCGAGGGCTCGCGCGGCATCTCCTGCTTCCTGGTCCCCGCCGACACCGCGGGCCTGAGCTTCGGCAAGCCGGAGGAGAAGATGGGCCTGCGCGGCATCCCCACCACCACCGCCGCCTACGACGACGCGTTCCTGCCCGCCGAACGTCGCATCGGCGAAGAGGGACAAGGACTTTCGATCGCCTTCAGCGCCCTGGACGCGGGCCGCCTCGGCATCGCCGCCGTCGCCACCGGTGTCGCCCAGCGCGCCCTCGACGAAGCGGTCGCCTACGCCAAGGAACGAGAAGCCTTCGGCCGCAAGATCATCGACCACCAGGGCCTCGGTTTCGTCCTGGCCGACATGGCCGCCGCCGTCGACACCGCCCGCGCCACCTACCTCGACGCCGCCCGCCGCCGCGACGCGGGCCTGCCCTACTCCCGCCAGGCCTCGGTCGCCAAACTCGTCGCGACCGACGCGGCCATGAAGGTGACCACCGACGCCGTCCAGGTCTTCGGCGGCTACGGCTACACCCAGGACTTCCCCGTCGAGCGGTACATGCGCGAGGCGAAGGTCATGCAGATCTTCGAAGGAACCAACCAGATCCAGCGCCTGGTAATCGCCCGCCACCTAGCCGGATAGCTATCTCGCAACGCGCTGATCAATGGGGGTCAGCACGTTAGGGCAACCGATCAGTAAACTGGACAGCATCTCGACACCTCGACGAAATGAGGCGCGCGATGCTGTGGTGGTTGGTCGTGATCGTGATCCTGTGCGTCGGCGCTCTGCTGTACCTGCGCGCCGAACAGAACAAGCGCAACGCGCGCGAACTCGAGGAGGCCCAAGCCGACGCGAGGGTGACGATCGAACGCCTCGGCGGCCAGGTCTACCAGCTGACCCCCCGCAACGAAGCCGCCCGTCAGGCCCTTGCCGACGCCTCCGAGCGCTACAACGCCGCAGGCGGCCAGATCGACCGCGCCAACTCCCCCACCCAAGCCCGCCTGGCCAAACAATCCGCTCTCGAAGGCCTCTACTACATCAGCGCCGCCCGCACCGCGATGGACATGGACCCCGGCCCCCCGATCCCCACCATCGACGGCCAGGACATCGCAGGCCGAGTCGACGAAAAACGCACCGTAGCCCACAACGGCCGCACCATCACCGCCTCCCCCACCCCTTCCGCGGGCACCCCCAACTACTTCCCCGGCGGCCGAGTAGCAGGCCGCCCCGTCCCCGCCGGCTGGTACTCCGAACCCTGGTGGAAGCCCGCCCTGATCGCAGGAGCCTGGGGCGCGGGATCGGTACTGCTGTTCACGACGTTGTTCGCCGGAATGGGCGGTGTCGGCTACGACGCCCAAGCCTTCGAAGACGGCACCGGCGAAGCGGCCCTCGATCCCGGCTACGACCAGGGCGGATTCGAGCCCGGCAACCCCGACACCGGCTTCGACAACAACACCGGAACCGGCTTCGACAGCAGCGGCGGCGGTTTCGACGCCTTCTGACCACCGCCCCAACGGGCCGACGCCACCGAACCCGACCCCACGCTATACTCAGCTCGGCCAGCCGAGGCTGGCGCGCCTTCGTAGCTCAGGGGATAGAGCAACCCTCTCCTAAAGGGTAGGTCGCAGGTTCGAATCCTGCCGAGGGCACCAGAGTTCGCCGGGTGCGAGGAGAAGATGACGATGTCGAATCCGTCAACGGAGTTCCCCCCACTGCCCGACCGCATGACGTGGGCCGAGTTGAGCGCCCTACCACCTGACCAGTCGGAACGCATCGAACTGATCAAAGGGCACCCGGTATGGGTACGGACCGGCCCACCAGAACACCAACGCTTCGCCACTCGCCTACGTAACGCACTGGAGAACTCGGCCAGGCGCAGCATGCGCGCCCGCCCAGGCGAATGCTGGCAGGTCGACACTGAGACCAATGTCTTCCTGAGTCGCGCCAAGGACGACTTCCTCACCCCGGACTTCATGGTCTACCGCTGCCCCGACGAGCCGTGGACGCCGATCTTCGCCGACGAAGTCGTCATCGTCGGCGAAGTGCTCTCCCCGTCCAACCACATCGGCCAGATGCTCACGAAACAAGCCCGCTACGCCGAAGCCGGGATCAGCGAGTACTGGGAGGTACTGCTGGACCGGGAAGGCCGGCGCATCGACACCATCTTGACCTACGTCCTGGCGACACCCACCGACCTACCAGTGGGCGTCACGCCTTTGCGGCCGCGCCAGTACGCCCTGGTCAGCGAATGGTCACCCACCATCCATCCCGAGGTCGAGCTGAACCACCCGTTCCCACTCACCCTCAGCTGGACCGACCTCGAATATTGAGCACCCGCGCCCGTTTCGGGTGGGTCGCAGGTTCGAATCCTGCCGAGGACACCAGAACTTCTCAGTCAGGCATTGCCGAGTAGGTCACCACGAGTGGGGCGTGATCGGAGAGCCGCTCGGCGGGTGACGGTTCCTTGTCGACGACGACAGACGTGGCGAGGCGGGCGAGACCGGGTGTCGCGAGTTGGTGGTCCACTCGCCAACCCACATCCTTGGCGAACGATTGACCCGCCCAACTCCACCAGGTGAGTGGACCCGGGCGATCGCCGTGCACCTGACGCACCACGTCGACGAGCCGACGCGTGCCGAGAATCGAACTGAACCACTCGCGGTCGGCAGGCAGGAATCCGTCCATCGTGCGGGCGGCACGCCAGTTGGTCACATCGTGCCAGGTGTGCGCGATGTTCAGATCCCCGGTGAGGACGAACTCGCGTCCCGCGCTCAGCGCCGCGAGCCGGTTCCGGTGCACTTCGCGGGCGAACGCCGCGAGGAACCGCTGCTTCCGTTCGTACTTGACCCCACCGTCGGGCTGTTCGCGCATAGATCCCGGGCGCTGGAGATGCGAGGGCAGACCACCCTTGGGGAGATAGAGACAGGCCACCGTCACCGGTCGGTCGGCCAGGTCGACCTCGACATAGCGTCCCTGTGCGGCGAACTCACCGAGTCCGCGGGCCCTGGGTGGGTGGGTCACCCACGTCCGCACGGCAGCGGCGGAAACCCTCGTCAGTACGGCCACACCGTTACGACCGGCCACGGAACCCACGTCCACCGCCGCGGAATAGCCCGGGAAGGTGCCCACATCAGATGCGGGACAACGCAACTCCTGCAACGCGAGCACATCGACCGACCGCGCCCGCAACCACTGGTCGAATCCACGACGACGTGCCGCGCGGATTCCGTTCACGTTGAATGTGGCGACAGTGAGAGAATCAGCGACCGACGAACCCATGGCAACACTGTGCCGGAGTCCCCCGTCACCCGCTCGGGCAGCTCCGGTACGCGCCCTCGGTGGGGCCGGGGAGGTCGGCGAACTGGTTTCCCACGCGCAAGCCGATGGATGGGACCGTGTATTCTCGCCTCCCCCAACGGCACTCGGTACGTCGAAGACGGGTACAGAAACCGATCCGAACCGGCGGTGCGTGAGGATCAGATCGAGATCGAACCCGCGATGACCAGGCGTTTTACAGTTGCCCATATTTTGCGTGTCCTGCCGAGGGCACATTTTCTTCCGAGGACCGAGGCTGACCCCGATTACCTAGAGGGTAGATCGCAGGTTCGAATCCTGCCGGGGGCACCAACCTGCGACCACATTTCCGCAGTTCAGGGCAATGTTGCCAGTGCAAAGCTAACTCGACCTCACAAGAAACCCCAGGTCACGCGTCGCAGGTTCGCGCCCTAGGTACGCACGACACACCGATCAACCGCATCGCCCGTCCCGGCCAGCACCAACCGGATTTAACTCACACCGTCACCGTCCCCATGATCGCGGCGCCTGACCAACAGCGCGGCAATTGCCTTGGCCTGCACCGCGGCGAGGCGCTCTCCTTCCGCACCGTCGACATGACGAATCTCGAACGACGCCGAGATGCCACCGCGCGTCCCAGGTAACTCGCCCAGATGACCGCGGCTGACCTCCGCGCCTTCCACACGTGCAGCATCTAGCACCTAGACTTCGCGACGGCAGCCGGGGTCAGGGCCCTCCATCGAGCAAACGCTGCTCGGCGTGCGGCGTGGTCAGGAGATCGATCCCATTGATCTGCTTGCCTGCCAGGTCGCCCCGAAAACAACAGGGCGTGGATCTCGCCGGTGCTATCACGATCGGAAAATTCGGCGGCACCGTGCAGTTCACCGACATAGCGGAAGTTCTCGATCGCGCCGAGAACGGCCGCGAGCACGGCCATGAGCTGGTCGCGGCTCTCGAACGGGGTGAACTTCACCGGCGAGTGCAGAGTGGCGTCAGGGGCCAGCAGCGATGACAACGCGGCGAGGTCCTGGCGCTCGCGGCGAACGATCTACCTCAACTTCCCCGGCGGCAAGGCCGAACTGGTCGCCGAGGCCACCCGCGTCGCGGGCCGCGCAGTCGGGTCACTACTGAGCGCGATTCCGGCGACCGCGTCGGCAACCGAGGCAGTCTCGGTGCTGGTCGAAATATGGAAACACACCCTGCGAACCAGCGATTTCACGGCGGGATGCCCGGTCGTCGCGGCGACGCTGGGTCGCGATGAGTCCCCGGATGCCGCTGACTCGTCGGCTAGCAGTTGACGAAGCTGGTCGAGATATAGGTTCAGACCTGAGCGCGGACGAATCTCCACGCTTCCGGCGTTCTCAGGCCCGAGAATGGGGCTCTACGTGCCGTGGTGACCGAACGCGCTCGAATACGGATCGCACACCGGTGATAGTCCGGAGATCCGGCAGATCGACGGAACATGCGTCGGCAGATTGACGCCGCGCACTTCGGCAGATCGGCGGAACCACCCTCGGCAGATTGACGGCTCAGAGGTACGATCACTACATGCATCAGGCCGCCGATCTCCTGCCCCGAAAAGCCTCTGAACTTGTCAAAGAGGCGCTTGAAGACACGCGGGTGGTAGTTATCAACGGCGCTCGACAAACTGGCAAGAGCACCCTCGCCGAGCAGTGCCTGCGGGGATCCGCTGAGGTGACCAAACGTTATCTCGACGATGTGCGGACCCGCACCTCCGCGGCCGCCGATCCGGCGGGCTTCCTCGATGCCCCCGGCACGATGATGATCGACGAAGTGCAGCGTGTTCCCGACCTGTGGCTGTCGATCAAACATGCCGTTGATCGCGACCCACGACCCGGCCATTTCCTACTGACCGGCTCGGCCCGGCTACTCGGTCTGAGCGGGCTCGGCGACTCGCTGCCAGGACGGTCGGAAACCATCGAATTGTTTCCCCTGTCTCAAGGCGAAATCAATGGCGCCCCAGATGGTTTCATCGACGCGGTGTTCGCCGCAGGCGCGGCCTTCCGCACCGGCCCGTCGGACCTGCGACGCAAGGACTATCTGGCGTCGGCGGCCAGGGGTGGATATCCCGAAGCCATCCGCCGAACCGCACCCCGCCGACGCGCCCAGTTCTTCAGTTCCTACCTCGACGACATCATGAGCCGCGACGTGCATCAGGTCGCTGACATCCGACGCGGCTCCGACATGCGTCGCCTCATCGCTGCCATGGCCGCACAGACCGGCGGGCTGCTCAACTACACCCGCCTGTCCGCTGACCTGGGAATACCGGTTACCACCGTCCGGGACTACATCGACATCTTGGAACTCATCTACCTCATCCGCCTGGTCCCCGCCTGGTCTGCCAACGCCACAACCCGTGCGATATCGACGCCGAAACTGACCTTCACCGACTCAGGCCTCGCCGCCCACCTACTAACCGGCATCACCAACGACGCGACCACCGGCGCCATCATGGAAACCTTCGTACTCGGCGAACTGACCCGCCAACTCACCTGGAGTACGACCATGGCCAGGCTCCACCACTACCGCGACCGCGACGGCTACGAAGTCGACGCGATCCTAGAGGACAACGCGGGCCGCGTCGTCGCGATCGAAGTCAAAGCCGCCGAGACCATTCGCACCGATGATTTCCGGGGACTCCGCGTCCTCCAACGCCGCCTCGGCGACCGCTTCCACGCCGGTTTCGTCGTCTACTGCGGCGACCAGCAACTCCCCTTCGGAGACGGCCTGTCCGGCATCCCGATCAGCGCCCTGTGGACCACCGCTACCGCATGATCTGGTTTGATCAGGTGATCGGCTCGACGTTCAGCCGCTTCGCCAATGCTGGCACCTCGGTTCTCGGAGAGGACGCGGTGCTGCTCGAGCGGCTGGCTGACGCGTGACTGAATATCTCACTGTCACCGACCTGTTGAAGGTCAACGCCGCGGTCCTCATGTCGGTTAGCGCGGTGTCGACGCGACGACGGTGCCCCTGAGCGGCCTACCACTGTTCGATGGCCTGCACGACAGGGGCGCCCGGTCTGGGTTCGCGCCAGTCCGCCAGAACACCATCGCTTCGCCACTCGCCTTCGCCGCCGCATCGACATCATCCTGACCTACGTCTTGGCGACACCCACCGACCTACCGGTGGGCGTCACGCCTTTGCGACCCCGCCAGTACGCACTGGTCAGCGAATGGTCCCCGACCGTCCATCCCGAAGTCGAGCTGAGCCACCCCTTCCCCCTCACCCTCAGCTGGACCGACCTCGAGTATTGACGCGCTCCCACCGCCTCTGAGCTGTAAGGATCATTCAGGCGAGCGCGGCGTCCGCGAGGGCTCGCGCCGCCTCGTCGGGCGCGTAGCTCGCCAGCGCGACGACAAGGCTTCGGATTCCCGACCGAGCCGATGGCGGTACCTGCGCGTGGCGTGCCACATCGAGCTCGTTGGCAATCGTCAGCACCGCGAAGTCATGCAGGTCAGCACCCTCGATCGGCCTGGGAACGCCAGTGAATCGGTCGACTACCGACAGGGGCGCTCGCCCTAGGTCGCGGTATGTCCGCGCCCGGTCGCAGCCGCCGTAGAGGTAGACCAGGGCCTCCGCGTGGTGGCCGATTACCTTCGCGAGACGCGGTCGGTCGTTCGCGGACAGGAGCTCGACGGCGAATCCGTCTGTCCCGTAGGACGCGTGGCAGATCGCGGCCAGCCGTGTTCGAGGCGCGGCGTTCCACTCGACCAGGAGTGCGTGCACCCGATGCAGGTGAGCGTGCAGGGTTCCACCGGGATGTTCGATCTTGTCGGCACCGAGGGCGCGTTGCAGGTCGAACGCACCCTGGACGGCCCGGTCGGTAGCCAGCCAGGTGGTGGCGTGCGCCGAAATGATCCGCGCGAGTTCATCGGGGGCTTCCCGGGCGACGAGATGCCCGACGTCGGGTACCAGGGCAACCGTGACCGGGCGGTCAGCGATGAACCGATCCACTTCAGCGTCGGTGAGCGGCGACCGTCCGCCGCGCACGAGCAGCACAGGCAGATCCAATTCGACAGCCGTGGCGTGCAATTGGGGTCCCGCCGCGAGACTGTTCTCTGTAAGGCCGACCAGCTGATCGCGCAGCCCCTCCGCGCTGAGCCAGGACCGAACCCGCTCCGGATCGGAATTCGGCACTACATCCACGAGGGCCAGACCGACCACATGACGCGCCACACTCGGTTCGCCGAGCGCGGCGATGGCAGCGAGTCCGCCGACGGAGGCCCCCACCACGACGATCGGCGCCGGTTCGCGCCGCACCATCTCGGCCACGTCATCCGCGATCGTCCGAAGGGTTGTCGCGTTCCCGGTGCTCTCGCCATGTCCACGCAGGTCGAAGGCCACCGCGCGAAATCCGGCCGCGGCGATCCGCACCGCGACCCGTGCCCACACACTGCGACGCTCGCCGCCCGCGTGCAGCAACAGAATCGTCGGGCCGTCACCGGTCGCCGTTCCCCGCAGGATGACATCACTCGAAGTGATTTCGACGTCGCTCATCGGCGATCCGATCGTTCGAAGATTCGGGTCGACACCCGGCCCGCGGGTTGCCGCCCTGTACTCACAACAATCATCAGCGACAAATCCCGCGTTGTCGAGGAGCGTGTCGAAGAGGGGGCCCGGGCCCCGACACTGGGGCCCGGACGGAATCAGGGAGCGAGTACGACGGTTTTTCCGGCCAGGCGACCCGCGCCTGCGTCGGCATGCACGTCGGCCAGTTCCGACACCGGACGGCGGTCGGCCACGTGGATCCGGAGCTTGCCCGCGTCCACCTTGGCGACCAGCTCGCTCAGCTGAGCGCCGTCGCTGCGGACCCACAGGCTCTCGCTGCGAACACCGCGGGTGGTGTCTTCTGGGATCGGGCCTGCCGAGCTCACGGCGATTCCGCCGTCGGCGACGTAGTTCGTCAGTTGGGCGAGTTCCTCGGGGGAAACGCGCACGTGGTTCACCACGACCTGGAACGGACCGCCGACCGCATCAGGGCCGGCTGCGAGGTCGAGGGGGCCTTCGACGCGGGTTGCGCCGTAAGCGCGGAGGCGGCCGGCGTGCTGGGGTGCGTCCACCGCGGTCACGTGCGCTCCCGCGTCGACGGCGAGTTGCACGACGAGGCTGCCCACCGCACCGGCGGCACCGTTGACCAGGACGGTCTGACCGGGCTTCAGTTCGGCGAGTTCGAAGGTCAGCTGCCAGGCCGCGAGGCCGGTCAGTGGTAGCGCCGCAGCGTCGACGAGGTCGGTCGACTGTGGTGCCTGGGCTACGGATTCCGCAGGGACGACAGCATATTCGGCCGCACCGCCCGCGGAGCCGAGTGGCAGCATCGCCACGACTCGGTCGCCGATCGACAGTCCTGTCACGTCGGCGCCGAGTTCGGCGACGGTGCCCGCCAGGTCGATACCTGGCACGTAGGGCAGCGTCATCGGGATCATTTCGGCGAGGTGGCCTGCGCGGATGTGGTCGTCGACCGGGTTGAACGAGGTGGCGGCGACCTGCACCAGCACCTGCCCGGGGCCGGGAACGGGACGGTCGATGTCTTCGTAGCGCAGGACTTCGCTGGTGCCGAACTCGTGGAAGCGGATTGCCTTCATGGAACTGTCCTCCAGGGTGTTTCGATGTCGTCGCCACGAGATGAGGCGATCGAGTGGAGAGGTGAAAGTCGAACCGGCTCAGGTCAGTTGAACCGAGCGGATGGAGTTGCCCATGACCAGGCGGTCGATGGCGCTCACCGCGCCCGCGGGGTCGTCGGCGGCGCCGACGGTGAGCAGCAGCGGGACGAAGTGCTCGGCCGTCGGGTGGGCGATCGCCGCACCGGGTGCCTTCTTCCGGTAGTCGGTGAGGGCGTCGACGTCGCCGCGAGCGAGAGCGTCGGCCGCCCATTCATCGAAAGCTGTTGTCTCGGCGATGAGTTCGGGTTGGCGAAAGACGGCGAAGCTGTGCGTCATGAAGCCGGAGCCGAGCACCAGAACGCCTTCTTCGCGCAAGGGTCGCAGGCGGGCTCCGAGCGCCAATAGCGCACCGGGGTCGAGGCTTGGCATCGACAGTTGCACGACCGGCACGTCAGCCGCCGGATACATCGCCATGAGCGGGATGAACGCGCCGTGGTCGAGACCGCGGTCGGCAAACTCGTGCACCGGTGTGCCGCCGAGCAGGCCGGTGAGTCGGCGGGCGAGGTCGGTGGCGTCGGGGGTGGCGTAGGGCAGGGTTTTGTAGCGGGGGTGGAAACCGCTGAAGTCGTAGTAGAGCGGTGTACCCGCCGAGGCTGCGGTGATCGCGGCGGGCGCCTGTTCCCAGTGGGCCGAAATGACCACGATGGCACGGGGTTTGGGCATGGACTGAGCCCAGGCGAAGAGGTCGCCGAGCCACTGCGGATCGTCGAGGGTGAACGGGGCGCCGTGACTGACGAACAGACTGGGCAGCGGCCCGTCGGACGGACTCCACACGCGCTGCTTCCTGGCCTGCGGCAGCACGCGGGCAAGGAGGTCGTCGTATGCCGCAGCCGGTTTGCGGGAAATCGGGCCGATCCGGGAAGCGAGAGTGGACATCGATATCAGCTCCTTCGCTTGCCTCGGCAACTGTATTCACTTGCCTAGGCAAGTCAAACTGTAGCGCCTCATCACTTGCCTAGGCAAGTGTGAGTTGCCCAGGCAAGTACGATGAACCCCATGAACACCCCCTCACCCTGGCTCGATGACGATCAGCAGGACCTGTGGCAGGCACTGCTCACGGTCGTCATCGCCCTCCCCGCCGCCCTCGACCGTCAGCTACAGCGCGACGCCGGCATCTCCAACTTCGAGTACGGGGTGCTCGCCCAGCTATCGATGGCCGACGACGACACGATGCGCCTGAGCGACCTCGCCCGGGTCTGCGACAGCACGCAGCCCCGCCTGTCGAAGGCGATGGACCGCTTCGAAGCTCGCGACTGGGTGACCCGCCGCCCCGACCCCAGCGACGGCCGATACACCTTCGCCACCCTCACCGACGACGGCCGCCGCAAGCTCGCCGAGAGCGCCCCCGAACACGTCGCACAGGTCAAACGGCTCGTGTTCGATCCACTGACCGCCGCTCAGCGCCGCAACCTCGCCACCGCCCTCACCCGCATCGCCACCACCGTGCGCGGGGAACTCGACCAGGGCTGAGCATTCCCCGACCGGGATCATCCCCGTCTCGCGGCGCGCGCCGATCCCACGCGAGGTCGGCGCGCATACCGACGTCAGGCCGATCTTCGATGCTTCAGACGTGACGTTACGTAACGTATTGACAAGATCGGAGGGGCAGCCGTACTGTTTTAGGCGTTACGGAACGTTCCGTAACGCATTCCGCATTGGAGGGAACCCGCGATGACCACTCCCAAGATTCGGCCCGAAATCCGCAAGGTCGCCACCGACCCCGACTGGTACCAGCCCTACCGAATCTCCCAGGCGATCACCGCCAACGGCCTGATCTACGTCTCCGGACAGGCCGGGTTCACCGAAGACGGGCGCACGGTCCCCGGCGGATTCCTCGAGCAGGGCCGCCAGGCGTTCCGCAACGTCGAGCGGGTGCTGGCGCAAGCGGGCGCCGACCTCGGTGATGTGATCAAGGTCGGCATCTTCGTCCGCGATATGGCCGCCAACCTGGCGCACGTGATCACCCTGCGCGAGGAGTTCCTGCGCGAGCCCTACCCGGCCGATACGCTGCTGGAAGTCTCCGCGCTCGCCCAACCCGACTGGCAGATCGAGGTCGAGGTCATCGCGGTGGAGTCGAACCGATGACCACTGTGGAAACGCGCCACCCCGCGCTCGCGCCGTACACCCTCGGCTCGCTGCCGCTGCACAACCGCCTCGCCGTCGCACCGATGACACGGGTCTCCGCCCAACCCGACGGAACCCCGACCGACCGAATGGCCGAGTACTACCGCGAATACGCGCGCGGCGGCTTCGGCCTGATCATCACCGAAGGCGCCTACCCCGACATCACCCACAGCCAGGGCTATGCGAACCAACCCGGCCTGGCCACCGATCGACACATCACCGGCTGGCGCAAGGTGGTCGACGCGGTGCACGACGCCGGTTCGACGATCATCGCCCAGCTGATGCACGCCGGCGCCATCTCCCAGGGCAACGCCTACGGGTACGAGAGCATCGGCCCGTCGGCCGTCCCACCACGTGGGCAGAAGATGGCCAGTTATGGCGGCGCGGGCGACTGGAGCACGCCCCGAGCGATGACCGCCCGTGACATCGATGCCGCTGTCGCCGGTTTCGCTGCCGCCGCGGTCAATGCGAAGGCAGCGGGATTCGACGGCGTCGAGATCCACGGAGCCAACGGCTACCTGCTCGACCAATTCCTCACCGACTACACCAACCAGCGCACCGACGAATACGGCGGTCCGGTGCACAACCGAATATGGCTCACCGCAACGGTTCTCGCTGCGGTCCGCGACGCGGTCGGCGACTATCCGGTCGGCGTGCGACTGTCCCAGACCAAGGTCAACGACTTCACCTATCGCTGGTCCGGAGCCGAGGACGACGCCCGGGTGATCTTCGAAGCGCTGTCCGAGGCGACCTACCTCCACATCGCGGGCGACGGGGGTTCGACCGTCACCCGACTCGCCCGCGAGATGTCGGGTCGCCCGGTGATCGCCAACGGTGGACTGGCCGATCTGCGGCTGGCCGCCGACGTGCTGAACGACGAACACGCCGATGTGCTGGCTTTCGGACAAGCGGCGCTCGCCAATCCCGACCTGCCGCAGCTACTCCGCTCCGGTGCCGAACTTGCGGCCTACGATCCCGAGATGCTCAGGCCTACCGCGACTTTGGATTCCGCCTCCGAGTGGCGTGCGAGGAGGAAGTCTGGGTGACGCGCTACTTTTCACAGAGTGCGTGGTCCACCAATTCGTTCACAGCGCGCAATTGCGCGAATCCCCTACTGCGCGCGACATCTTCGCCGACTGCGAGAGTGGCTGACAACGAGACGACGGCACTTCGGCTTCCGTCGTCGGTTACTCCGGCATTGGTGAGAAATCCTGTTTGGCCACCGTTGTGCATCCAATAGGTGCCGCCGCAGGTCAGTGGTACCGAGAACAGACCGAGGCCGTAGCTCGCGCCGGGCCAGACCATTCCGGTGACTCCGTCGACCGGCACCGTGGTGCGCATCTGGGCCAGCTCTTCGGGGCGGAGTAGTTTGCCGCCGAGCAGGTTTCGGTAGAAGGCGCCGACGTCTGCGGTGGTGGAGATGTGGCCGACGGAGGCGTCGGCGTCGACCAGTTCGGTGACATCGATCAGGGGGCCGTCGGCCTCGAATTGCTGGTAGCCGTGCGCGTGTGGAGTGGGCAGGGTGGGGGTGGTGCCCGGCCAGTGGGTGTCCCGTAGCCCGAGCGGTTCGAGGATGCGCGTACGGACCTCGTCGTGCCAGGGGCGATCGGTGACCTGCTCGATGATCATGCCCGACAGGACATAGCCGGTATTGGAGTACGACCATCCCGCGCCCGGTGCGAAATCGGGGGCGTGTCGCATGGCCGACGCCACGGTCTCCCGTGGATCACGGACCTGGTAGCGGAGTCGGTAATAGTCGTCGGCAGTGGTCATTTCGGGCGGGCTTTCATGAATACCGCTGGTGTGCTGCAGAAGCTGACGGACCGTGATCACGGATCCGTCATTTCCATTGCCGTGCACGACATCCGGAATCCACTGCTGCACGGTGTCATCGAGCGTGAGCCGCCCTTCACCGACCAACTGAAGAACCACAGTCGCAACCATGGTCTTGGTCAGACTTCCGATTCGAAAATATCCTTCCGTCGAAACCTGTTCCGCCGCATTGGTATCTGTCCTTCCCGTCGCCCTCGACCGATCGGCACCGGTGGCGGCATCCACAAATCTGGCCTGCACACCGGTGGTGCCGAGTGCCGCGATCGCATCGACGTCACGTTGCAGGGCATCGGGTTCATCGCCGCAGCCACCGACCACCAAGGCCAGCACAAGCACTACGGCCACCATCATGGATCGCATCGGGCGCCCCTTTCGACTCAGTGGGGAACCTATCGACGGCCCACACCCCGCGGCATCCCTCCGCAGTACTGCTTTCGAGCTCCCGATTCGGCGTGCCTGTCACCCTCGAGTACCAGTTCCGGCGGGCGCAGCGGCGATTAGGATCTCGATGGTGGGATTGGTGTTCGAGACGCGCGGGTCGGATTCGCCGTGGGTGGAGTCGGTGTGGACCTGCCGGAGTGAGCAGGTCGCGGAGATGACGTCCGTGGCGACCGAGACCTGGGGATTGGTGTTCTGGGAGCAGCAGGGGGTGAGCTGCGCGGCGGTCACCGGGCCGGAAGTTCGCACCGGCACCGCGCCTGTTCCCGAGGGGGCGGACTTCGTCGGGATCCAGTTCGCGGTCGGCACGTCGTTGCGGGCGGTGACCGCATCGACCCTGGTCGACAGCGGGATCGTGCTGCCCGATGTGACCGCACGGGGCTTCTGGCTGGACGGCGAGCGTTGGGAGACCCCGCACGCCGACGATGCGGAAGCGCTGGTCGAGCGACTTGTCGGCCGAGATGTCGTGGTCCGTGACGCCCTCGTCGCCGACACGCTGCGTGGCCTGCAGCCCGCGATGACCGAGCGCACGCTCGAACGTCGTTTCCGGGCGGCGACGGGTCTCACCCAGGGCGCGGTCCGTCAGATCGAACGCGCGCGCACGGCGGCGCTGCTGCTGAGTGCGGGCGAGTCACCGGCTGATGTCATCGACAAGCTCGGCTACTACGACGAGCCCCACCTCGCCCGCGCGCTGCGCCGGTTCGTCGGGCGGACGGCGCGGCAGCTGCGCGAGGGGAGCGAGGGGGCGATCGCGTTGGACGTCGGTCAGCGCACGACGTCGTAGACCATCTTGGCGACACCGTTGGAGTAGGTCGCCGAGTCACGCAGGCGCAGTTGCTGTTTGGGGCGATCGGCCCGGCCGAACAGGCTCTTGCCCGCGCCGAGCAGCACCGGGAACACGAGCAGGTTGTACCGGTCGATCAGGTCGGCATCCGAAAGCCGCTGTGCCAGTTCGGCACTGCCGTGGATGTAGATGGGACCGCCCTCGGTCTGCTTGAGCTTTTCGATGTCCTCGGTCGAGCGCAGGATGGTGATGTCGCCCCAGCCGTCGATCAGCTTGTCATCGGAGAGTGACTCCGACACAACATATTTGGGCAAATCTTTGTAGGCGGCGTGGTCCTCGGAATCGCGCCAGATCGGGGCGAACGCCTCGTAGCTGCGACGCCCGAACATCAGCGCGGTGGTGTCGGCGAGCTCCTCGCCCTTCAGCGAATACGCTTCCGGCACGAACTCGGTCTCCATCACCCATCCGCCACTGCGATGTCCCTCGACCGTCCCGCCGGGCGAGTCCACCACACCGTCGAGCGACATGAACCCCGTGTAAACCAGTTCGCGTGCCATCACAATCCTCCTGAAATCCGAATGTTCGAAACTGCCTGCGGTCAGCCTAGAGAGCCCTCCCCCACCCTGTCTTGGACGAAACCGACACGTGCGTTCGGCAGGCGCTCACGCGTTCCAGTCGACAGGACCGGCGCCCCGGCGGGGTACGGAACCGCTACTGGTCGGCGCCTGCGTGCTTGGCATGAATTGCACTACGGCGAGCCGCGACACGGGCCGCACGACGGTCACGACTATCGGCAGTGCGGCGAGAATTCGACGGTGCACGTTCGCGCGGCGACACCACCACATCCGCCTCAGCGTCTCTCCCGACGCGACCACGAACCCGATCCACCCCAGCACTGACCGCATCCCAAAGCCACGATGCGACGCAGAGCAGCACGAACCCCACCCCCGCAATCACCAACACCGGCCCGAAGACCGTCTCTATCACGAACTTCCCCACGGAGAACCGCCCAACGCCAGTGCGGCCACGCCGCGATGATCACAACCGGCGAATGCTACAACCACCCCACTCCATCCGCGACCGCTACCCGGTCGTCCCTGGCTGACATCCGTACTCGGCATGCCGGAGGTACCTGAGCCCTCCAGACCTCGCGCACTCGGGTTTCTGATTGACTGGATGGATGCCGGTTTTATCGGGTCATGGGGAGCAGTCCGGTCAGGTCGTTCTCCTCAACGGGGCGTCGAGTTCGGGCAAGTCGAGCATCGCGCAGCGGCTGCTGGTCGACCTCGAACGGCCCTTCTTCCACATGGGCGTCGACATGATCGGCGCGATGCGATCGCCGTCGCGGACCCATGCACTCGATTCCGCCGAACTCGCCGCCGTCCTCCGGCGAACCCGAGCAGGGTTCCATCGAGCCGTCGCCGCGATGGCCGGGGCGGGCAACGACATCATCATGGATCACGTCCTCAGCGAGCCGTGGCGCCTCCGCGACTGCTTGTCCGTCATGAACGGCATCGACGTCGTCTTCGTCGGAGTGCACTGCTCACTCGACGAATTACAACGCCGAGAACTGCAACGCGGTGACCGCCCGATCGGCACCGCGGCCGACCAGATCCACCCCGTGCACGCCCACGGAATCTACGACCTCGAACTCGACACCAGCACCGACACTGTCGAAGACTGCTCCGCACAGATCACCACGTTCTTAGGCCGAACCCCGACGAACCGAGCATTCGACCGACTTCGATCCGCGCCAAAACCTTGATGCACGTGCATGATCCAGGGTCGGCATGGCTCCGTTCACACAGACCGGCAGTCGGCGGGAGACACTTCGGTGGTGAGCCACAGCCCTGACCTGTTCGTGCCTGCCCTCCCGATTTTCCTGGCGTTTCTCGGCGCCGGCCTTGCCATGAATCTCACCCCGGGGCTCGACACGATGTTCGTGATCGGGCAGGCGGTGGGGCTGGCTGTCGGTCTGGGTGTTGTCTCGGTGAAGCGCAGTCAGCGCTGGCGCCAGCTCAGGGGGCCGGGGAGGTCGACGCTGTTCTTGCGGGTGCGGGAATTCCAGGACCAGGGGCCGATCTTGATGCCCCAGGAGGACAGACCGGCCTGGGTGAAGTTGAACTTCAGTGGTCCGAAGGATTTGCGCTGACGGAACTTGATGGGCATGAACGGCCTCCCTGATCGCCACCAGGATAGCCGATCCGATTATGTCCCACCGGTTTCGGCGGAGCCGCTACGACGAACCCGCGCGATCCGAATTGCCGCGGCGGTGGGCGAGGGCGAGGAGGGCGAGGCCGGTGGTGGTTGCCAGGATTATGGCGAGGGTAAGCAGGACGAGGGGGGTGGTCGCGGTTCGGTCGGCGCCGCTGTGGCGGATCAGCAGGGCCGCGATCAGGGGGCCGATCATTGCCAGCGCCGCGGCGATCAGCAGCAATCCGCCGGTGATCAATTCCACGCGGCCGAGCCTGGCATGGGATAGCGCTTGCGCTGACCTGGTATGTACTGACATGACCTCCCCTTTCGTTGGTATCTGAAAGGTACCGCGCCGAACGCGATAAACCGCGACCATGAGACCGGACCGTCGCGAAGTCTGACATCAGCAAACAAATGGCGACCAGAAGTGCCAGCGGTGTCAGTCCCGCGTCGAGGACAGAATGCTTTCTCGATATTCGCCGGGGGTCATCCCGATTTCACTGCGAAATGCGCGATAGAAAATACGGTCGCCGGTGAATCCACAGGCTCGGGCGATCGAGCCGATGGTGCGATCGGGGGCGGTGGCGAGCAGTTCGCACGCTCGTTCGGCGCGCAGGGTGCGCAGCAATGCCATCGGGCCGCCGTCGCGATCGCCGACGACACGGAACAATTTGCGCCGCGACATGCCGCAGGCCTCGGCGATGCGGTCGGTGCTCAACCGCGGGTCGGCCAACGAGTGGCGCAGGAACGTCATCAGTTGTTCGCGGTCGAGGGCCGGGACCGCGGGCCCGCGACCGAGGGAAAGGGTGGCGCCGAGGAGTTCGACACCTGCGTTGAGCATGGGCACCGAACCCATCGTCTCCGGCGGGAGCGTGATCAGCCGACGGAAGAAGTCGATGACCACCGCACCGTGCGCCACCGGAGCGACCAGGCGCACCGGTGGCAACGCATCGGCATCGAGCCCGGCCGAGCGCAGGATCGTTTCCTTCGGCACCCGGATGAGCAGCGCCTCGTAGTCCGCGGTGCGAGCCTCCTGGGGACGTTCGCTGTCGACCAGGTACATCGTGCCGACCGGCGCCCGCACGAATCTGTCGTCACACACGATTTCGGCGACACCGGACAGTGTGAGCACCGCGAGTACGGACGCGTCGCAACCGCGGGCGATGTGCTGGTCGGTGCGCCGGGCGCGCTCGGCGGAGTTCGCCGTCACGACCATCGACAGCGGATCGGCCATAACCTTCGGGACCAGCGAAGCGGAGAACGGTCCGTCGCCGAGCGGCTCCATCGAGCACGGCATGACCGATTCGCTCATCACCGACGTCCAGAAGTCGAACGATTCCCGCGCCGGTACCGCGGCCGTGGAAATCACCTGGCCGCCGACGACGATCCCGTCCTGGTCCATAACTCCATGCTGGCACTCATCGCCGCCATCTGGAACCAATTGACGGTGCTATTGCGCCGCGCGTCGCTCGAATCGGGTGTGTGCCCGGTCGTGGGCTTCGCTCAGCATCGCGCGAACCGACGCTTCTGTGGCCTGCCCCGGATTGACGACCGCGAGCCAATTCGCGGAGGCGTAAAGGGGGTGGGCGACGACGGTGTCGTCGATACTCGCGTCGGTCGGGGCGGCCGCTTCGGTGAAAGTCGCCTTGCTCACGGCGAAATTGACGCGAAAGCTGCCGGGCCGGTTGAGGTCGGATGTCTCGTCGCCTGGGTAGTCCTTGGTCACGATGGTGGCGAACGGCTGACCGGCGGGGACGACACCGTCGGGGGCGTAGTAGAAGAAAGTGTCGCCCCAGGCGAGCTCGGGTGCGTCACTGCCTTCGGTCGGTTGCAGCAGCAATACTCCGCCGAGGCCGGTCACGTAATCGATTATCTCGTCGATCGTCATGCTTCGAGCGTCTCATCCGGGTCCGACAGGATCAGTGCGCGCCGACCAATTCGCGCGCACGCAGCGCGTCGATCGCTTCGCTCGCGGCCGAGTTCGGGTCCACCGTGTAGACCACCAGCACCTGATCCTGGTCGTCCGGCAGATCCAGTGTCTCGTAACCGAATTCGATCCGACCGACCACCGGGTGGTGAATCAGCTTGTGGCCGTGGGAGTTACGCGTGGCGGACTGGATCGACCAGATGCGATGGAAGACCGGGTTGCCTGCGATGAGGTCGTCGATGAGCGAGGTCAGGCGGCGATCACGCGGGCGACGGGCCACCTGGCGACGCAGGTAGGCGGCAGTCTCGGCGGCCACCGGTTCCCAGTCGGGATAGAAGACGCCCGCGTCGGGGTGCAGGACCGTGAAGCGGGCCAGATTGCCCTCGGGGTCGGCGGCGAAGTCGAATATCTTGTCGCCCATGGCATTCCAGGCGAGCACTTCCATGTGCCGACCGAGCACGAACGCGGGCGTGGCGATCGAGTCGAGCAGTAGTCGGGTGCCGGGGCGGACCGTCGGGCAGTAGTTGTAGTCGGGGTCGGCGGGGCGGACCAGGGTGTAGAAGTGGTCGCGCTCGGCAGCGTCGAGGCGCAGGGCGCGGGCTACGGAATCGAGCACCGAATCGGGGAAGTCTTCGTCGCGGCCCCGCTCCAGTCGCGTGTAGTAATCCACGCTCATGCCGGCCAGCTGGGCGACTTCCTCGCGGCGTAATCCGACCATTCTGCGGCGACCGTATTCGCTCAGTCCGACGGCGGCGGGTTGGATGCGGGCGCGCCTGGTGCGAAGGAACTCGCCGAGAGCGGGTGACGACATGGCAGCCAGCGTAGAAGGTATCGGCCGCCCCCGTTACATCGCATCGTGCGAAGGCGTCTACAGCGTGCTGCGTTGAGTGAGCAGCTCGATCAGCGCGGTGACGCTCTGCCCACCGCGCCCCTCGGCGACCGCACGGCCCAGCAGCTCGTGCATCGGGGCGTGCCAGGACATGTCGACGCCCGTTTCGGCGCCGAGTCGCATGTCGTCGGCCACGGCGGTGTGGAACAGCTCGACCGACGCGCCGAGGCGGGTGTAGTCCTTGTCGTCGATTTCACCGGCCAGGACCGGCAGCAGCGATTCGATCATCTGCAGCCATTTCACCGAATAGGGCACCATCGTCGACGCGGGCAGGCCGCGCGACGCCAGTACCGCCGCGCCTTCCAGGAATCCGAGCAGGGCCGGGAGCAGGGTCGCACCGACGGCAGATTCGTAGAGCGCGGCCAGATCCGGTTCGGCACCGAGGAATTCGAGATCACCGCCCAGCACGCGCAGGGTCGCGGAGTGAGTCTCGAAGACGTCGCGATCACCGCCGAAGTACAGCAGCGTATTCGGATCACCCACGGCCGCAGGCACATTCTTGATCGCACCACCGAGGAAACGGGCACCCGCGCTGTTCGCGAATTGCGCGAATCCCCTTGCTTGGTCGGGTGTTCCGCTGTTCAAGGTGATCAGGTCTCGGCCCAGTAGATCGGTACCGCGCAGACTCTCGTGTGCGGCTTCGAAGGAAGTGAGGCAGGAGATGATCACCGGACTCGCGGCGACGGCGTCGGCGATGCCGGGGTGCGCGTTCGCGCCGACCAGAGCCGCCGCCTTGTCGTGGCTACGGTTCCAGACCGCGGTGCGATATCCCGCGGCGACGAAAGCACCGGCTACCGCGCTACCCATCGACCCGGTTCCGAGCACCGTCACCGATTCGTTGATCATCTCGACTCCTGTCCAGGACCATCGCTCGACCGCCCTGATCCGAGTGTCGGTGCGCCGCCCACCTGCGAACAAGTACGCACTTTCGCCATCCCTTGCCCACCTCTGGGTAAGCGACCAGGTCAGGCGATGGCGCTGTGCCAGGTGTCACGGGCGAGAGCAGCGGATTTGATGACCCTTGCCAAGGCGGGGACGAGGATGACCGTCGCTCGCGTGGCGCAGTCGTAGAGTCTGGGTATGTCGGACGCCGAGATGACCGAGTTGGTGCAGCGCAGTGTCGAGGAGGCACTGCTCGGTGGGCCGCGCCGATATACGCGCACGCAGGTCGCCGAGCAGTCGGGCGTACCGGAGGCGGAGTCGCGGCGGTTGTGGACCGCGCTGGGATTTCCGGCGAATGAGGACGACGAGGTCGACTACACGCAGAGCGACATCACCTCGGTCACCAACTTCCGGAGCATGAAAGTTGTTGCCGCGTCCGATATTCGGCAGCAGGCTGCGGCGGCGCGGACGATCGGTCAGGGCATGGCGCGGCTGGCGGAGTGGCAGGCCGATCTGGTGCTGGCCGAGATCAAGGTGCGGGCCGAATCGGCCGATCCCGCGATTGCGCTCGAGGAACGGATCAGGGCCGCAACGGAATCCACGATGGCCGGCATCGACCAGTTGCAGTCGTATGTGTGGCGCAGGCATCTGGCGGCCGCGGTCGCCAGGTCGAACGAGGCCCAGGGCGGCGGTTCGATGCGGACGCTGGCGGTGGGATTCGCTGACATGGTCGGCTTCACCCGCCTCACCAGGCACCTGCACCCCGACGAATTGTCCACGCTGCTGGAAGCTTTCGAGTCGACCACCACTGCGGCGATCACCGACAACGGCGGCTGGGTGATCAAGAATGTCGGCGACGAGGTGATGTTCGCCGCCGAGACCGCCGAGGACGGCGCCTACATCGCACTCGCCATCCAGGAGTCGACCATGCTCGTCGGCGGCACCCCGGAACTGCGCGTCGCCTTCGCCTACGGCGAGGTTCTGCAACGCTTCGGCGACGTGTACGGCTCGGTCGTCAATATCGCCGCCCGGCTCACCGGCGTGGCCCGGCCCGGCAATGTCCTCATCGACGACGCGGCGGCCGAGGCCCTCGACAACCATCCCGATTTCGCCATTCGCCACCTGCGCAGCGTCCGCGTGCGCGGGTTCAACCGCCTGCGCCCGCACCGCCTGCGGCAGGCATGAGCGACTGGGTGACGACACCGTTCTCTAGGGTGTTGTAGTGGATTTGGATTGGCGCAGTGTGCGCGAGGACTACACCGTGTTCGCCGACGATGCCGTGCTCGCGTTGAACAAACCGGCGGGGATCTCGGTGACCGGGGAGCGTCACGACACCGATCTGGTGGAGTTGGCGCAGGCCGCGGGGACACAGCTGTATCCGGTGCACCGGATCGACAAGGTCACCTCCGGGCTGGTGCTGCTGGCTACCGATCTGGCCGCGCACGGGCCGCTGACCAGGCAGTTCAACAATCAGACCGCGCGCAAGGCGTATCTGGCGATCGTATCGGGCGCCGACCTGCCCGAGCACGGCGAGCTCGATCTGCCGTTGAGTGTGGGGCGCAAGAATCGGGTGCGGATCGCGGCGCCGCGGGAGGCGATCCAGCGCGAGGGTGACCGCTGGTTCGTCGACGAGGTCGACCTGCTGCCCGCCAAGAACTACCCGTCGCGGACCCTGTTCAGCACCGTCGCCCGGCACGGCGACAACGCGCTGCTGGCCCTACGGCCGGTGACGGGGCGGCGTCATCAGATCCGCGTGCAGCTGGCCTGGATCGGCCACCCGATCCTCGGCGACCCGCTGTTCGACCGCACCGCCGCGCTCCCCCGCACCCACCTGCACTCCTGGAAACTCGGGCTCGCCGCCGACTGGCTGACCCCACCGGTCCTCGACCTGGAAGCCACCCCCGGCCCCGACTTCTGGGCACCGCTGACCGGCGACCCGGACGAGGCCGCACGACTGCTCGATGTCGCGAGCCAGGTCACCGGCGGCTGAGCCCGCGGGGGCCTTATTCGACGAGTCGCCAGTCGCTACCGCCCTCGTTGCGAGCGGTCACCTCGATCGTCCCCGACTCACCCTGTTCATCGAGCGCCGTGCAGTTGAAGACGCTGCCGACCTCGACGATCTTCAGCCCCTGCCCGCAGTCCACCGTCACCGGGAAACCCACCTGCGCCGCGACGTCGGTGGTGAGGCTGTTGGCGGTTGCGGCGAGGTCGAACGCGATGTCGCGCGTAGTGAACTTCACCGAGCCCTCGTCGTCTTCGACCTTCACATCCACCCGCACGTCGTTGCCGTCGAGAACGGCGGTGCAGACGAAGGTCTCGCCCTTCTTCGGATCGTCGGCCAGCCGTGGACATTTGACCGAGTCGACCTTGCGCGACATCGGCGCGTAGGCCTTGTCCAGCTCCGCGGTGATGTCCTTTTCCAGCGCGTCGTAGTCCGGCCCGCCGATCGAGATCGACCCGCTGCACCCGAACAGGGCCAGCGAGAGCGGAACAGTCAACGCGCCCAGGAGGACTCGGGTTCTGGGCGCTGCAATAGAGAGAGACACGCCGCTAAAGCTACGCAGTCGCGGGCGTACTACAACGCCGCATCCCGCACACCGGAACGCACAGATTCGCGGGCGTGAAAGGTGACACAGACCACTGAGCAGGTTCTCGGCCGTGGCACGACTCATGAAGACGAATAAGCGCAGGTCATCTAGCCTTGAGAGGTGCCGATGAGCGATACCGGCACACTCTGACGCAACGGAGCGATCCCAGAGAAGAAAGCGACTGCCGATGATCCTGGCGGCTCAGCTCAGCGATACCCACTTCGACCTCAGCGCGCGCAACACCGAACGGGTGGAGGCGGTGATGGGCTATCTGGCGGACCTGCCACGCAGGCCCGACGTCATCCTCGTGACCGGCGACATCACCGATTCCGGCACACCGGAGCAGTACGCGCAAGCACGTCTGGCCCTGCAGACCGACCTCCCCCTGTACCTGCTGCCCGGCAACCACGACGACCGAGCCAACTTTCGCACCGCACTGCTGGGCGAGCCCGCCACGACCACCCCGATCAACAGTGTCCACACGATCGGCGCACTGACCGTGATCATGCTCGACTCGAGCATCCCCGGCCAACCCGCCGGCCTGCTGGGCGAGGACACCTTCGACTGGCTGCGCGCGACACTGGCCGAGCTGCCCGACGGGCCCATCCTGGTGGCCCTGCACCACCCGCCCAAACGCGTGTTCAGCCCCGTCGTCGATGTGATCGCGCTCGCCGATCCGGGCCGGCTGGCCGCCGTGGTCGCGGGTGACCCACGCATCGTCGGCATCCTCACCGGCCACGCCCACGCCCCCATCGCGACGACCTTCGCGGGCAAACCCATGATCACCTGCCCCAGCACCGCATCCGTCCTCGGCGGCGAATGGGAGGTGGCGCCGCCTGATCGCGTCATGGATTACGCCCCCGAACCGGCCCTCGCGCTGCATGTGATCGACGAGAACTTCGGGCTGACAACACATTTCCGCACGGTCGCCATGGGCGGCTGGCTGGGCGTGCCGCCGCCCGCTTGATCGTCGGCCACCCGGCGTAATCGTACAAACGGCGCGCTTTCAATCAGTTTTCTGATTTTTTGGCGTCGAATTGTACGAAGATGCCGGTCTAACGGAGGCCGACGCGCATCCGACTGCGCCGCACTGGCGGATTGTTGGGGGCGGAGCCGAGTTCGCCGCGGTCGACTGTTCGTTCGATGATCAGGCCGTCGACGAGGCGGAACCAGTAGGTGTGCAGCACGGTGAAGATCGCGCCGCTGGCGGGGATCGTCTGCTGTGGGCGGCCGTCGGGGCCGTAGAGGACCAGGTCGTGGGAGTGGGTGCCGCTCATCGCGGCGTACACGGCGACCTGGTTCTCGTCGGCGACGAGGCGGTGGATCGACCAGTCGAGGTCGGTGAAGGTTTCGCGTAACCACAGCGATGTCGCGTGGATCGCCGACGGGCCCTGCGCACGGCAATCCGGTGGGACGTAGGGGCCTGCGTGGTTGCGGGCCAGCGGGTGGAAGACGGCGGCGAAGTCGTCGGGGGTGCCGTGGCTGAGCAGTTTCACGGCGAGGATGCCGAGGGTGCGGGCGCGGGCCAGGTCAGCATCCATCACTTGCCGCCACGGATTCGCGCACTTCGGTGGCGACGACGAAGGTTTCCTCGGCCACCAGGTCGTGCAGCAGCGCCTCGTCGACGGAGGCGGTGAGAGCGCCGGTCTGCGTGGACATCGCGCGCAGGGCGGTGATCTTGCGATCGAGGGCGGTGCCGGTCAGGGTGTGGTTCAGGGGGATCTCGGCGCGGGGCACGCCGACGGGGCGCAGGGGGCTCATGTACATGTCCCACTCCTCGTAGAGCGGCATGAAGCGGGCGAGTTTCTCGGCGGACGGCACCGCGTACAGGAGTCGGCCGGGGCGGCCCGCGGCGTGCCAGGCGCGGGTGACCCAGCGGTGGACGGCGATGTGGTCGAGGTGGAAGGTCATGCCCTCCGGACCGAAGGTGAGGACGGTGTCGGGCTGGACTTCGGCGAGAAGGTCTGCGGCCCACGCTCTTCCGGACAGATCGTGCATCGGGAACTCGCCGTCGGGGAAGTCGTCGACGCGGTGTTCGGTGACACCGAGGACTGCCATCGCGGCAGCGGCTTCCCAGCGGCGCACCTGGCCGAGGCGTTGCGGGGGCCAGGTCACGGCACCGTTCGTACCCGATGTCGTGTCCTCGATGACGAGCTCACCCGTGGCGGAGCGGATGATCACATTCCTCGTACCCAGTTCGCCGGCGGAGGCGTTCGCGCAGACCACTCGTTGACCGTTGTCGCGAGCCGCCGCCATGATCCCGGCGGCCAGATAGGTTTCGTCGTCGGGGTGGGCCCAGACCGACAGGATCGTGCCCAGTTCTTCGATTGCGATCATGGCGTTCAGCCTGCGTGGGCGGCCTGTCAGCGGGCTGTCAGGCGCCGGGCGGCCCGTGACAGCGCGCGACAGCGGCGTAACAGCCCGACCCCGAACAGTGGCTCCCATGACTCAGACCATCAGCGAAACCCGCACCATCCCGACCGACATGCTGGAACGGTTTCGGTCCCGTGCGGCCGCCCACGACCGTGCCAACACCTACTTCACCGAGGACCTCGCCGAACTGCGCGGCATCGGCTACCTTGCCGCCGCCGTCCCCGCCGAACGTGGCGGCTGGGGCCTGGACCTGGCCCAGCTCGCCGCGAGTCAGCGTCGCCTTGCCGCGTATGCTCCCGCCACCGCGCTGGCGATGTCGATGCATTCGTACTGGATCGGCATCGCCAACGAAATGGCAAGGGCCGGTGACCATTCGCTCGACTGGATCTATGACGAGGCGCTGGCGGGCGAAGTGTTCGCGGCGGGACATGCTGAGCCGGGCAACGACATTCCGGTGCTGCTGTCCACCTGCCAGGCCCGTCGCGTCGACGGCGGATACCGACTCACCGGACGCAAGCAGTTCGGGTCCAACGGGCCCGCGTGGAAGTGGCTGGGCGCGCACGCGCTCGATGTCGACGCCGAGGGTGGCCCGAAGGTGGTGCACGCCTTCGTGAAACGCGGTTCCGAGGGGGCGACGGTGGTCGAGAACTGGGACACGCTCGGCATGCGGCCGACCCAGAGTCACGACACCCAGCTCACCGAGGTGTTCGTGCCCGATGTGCGGATCGGCTGTGTGATGCCCGCCGGGGACGCCGAACATCCTTTCCTGCTCGGGATGACGATGTGGCCGCTGTCGCTGATCGGCGCGGTGTATCTCGGAATCGGCGACCGCGCACTGGAATTGGCGATCGAGAACGCGCGGCGCAAGAAGTCGATGGCGATCGAGCGTGGCGCCTACGCCTACAACCCGTTCGTGCAGCACCAGATCGCATCGATGTATCTGGAACTCGACGCCGCCGACGCGGTGCTGACCAAGTTCACGACGGACTGGGTGACCGGTGCCGATCACGGTGCCGACTGGGCGCCGAAGGTGTACTCGATGAAATGGCGGGCCGTGGAGGCCGCCAAGCGGGTGGTCGATATCGCGCTCGACGTGGTGGGCGGGGCGGCGATGTTCTCCGGGAACGAGCTAGAGCGGCTCTACCGCGATGTGCGGTGTGGCGGTTTCCATCCCGGCAACGACGCGCTGACCCATGAGATGGTCGGCAAGGCGGTGCTCGGCATTCTGGGCGAGCAGCCGCGCTGGTGAAACCCATGGCCCGCAGGCTGATTCAGGTCTGCGGGCCGAGGGCTGCCAGGGTGTAGTCGAGGATCGCGTCGTTGCCGAGGTCGGCGCCGTGGCGACGGGCCTGTTCGAAATCGTTGTCGCCCAGGGCTGTTCGCAAGCGTTGGGACAGCTGGTCGAGGACCTCGCGGTCGGAACCGAGGGGCTGATCGGCGGCAGCGGCGCGGATGGCTCCGTCGAGGACCGCGGCCTGTTCCGACCTGCCCAGCTGATCGAGCAACAGTGCGATCGAGCGCAGCATCACCCACTGGGTGGACCACATTCCGGCGCGCTGCCAGCTGCGGATCAACGCGGGGTACGCAGCTGCGGCGTCGGCGGTGCGGCGCGAACGGACATCGAGGGAGGCGCGCGAGGCCCCGGCGACACCGGACACGAACGTCGTGCCGGTGGCTTCGGCCATCCGCAATGCCCGGTCGAGCAGGTCGCGGGCCCGGTCCTGGTCGATATCGAGGATCGCCTCGCCCGCACAATAGAGCGCGTAGGCGACGTAAGGGGAAGTGACGGAGCCGGTTTCGGCGACGAGTTCGGCCGAACGTTGCGCGACGGTCGGATCGCCCGCGTAACCGAGCAGCATGGTCCACGTCGCCACATCCATGTTCGATGCCGGACGATCGGGGATGACGGCGGCGCGGCGATACCACTCGGCGGATTCGTCGAAGCGACCCGAGAACAGGTCGCACACACCGTAGGCACCGTAAGAGTTGTAGGGCGGGTCGTCGCAGACGGTGAGCGAGCGAGCGGCGCGGTCGTAGGCGCCGGGCAGGTCACCGGCCATCCAGCGGGCGTACGCCGCCGACGCGAGCACCCCGGCTGCGGTGGGGCCGGCGGCATCGGAGTCGGCCGCGATCACGAGTTCGGCCCAGCCGAGGACGTCCGGGCGCAGGCGGAGCAGGCCGTAGTCGGTCAGGGCAGCGACGAGGCGGGCGGCGTTCGCGGTGTCGCGGTGGTCGAGGAGCCAGTGCAGGGCGCGGTGGAGTTCGGTGATCGTGTCGTCGATGCGGGGGATGACGGCGGCCGAATGGGCGAGTTCCAGGTCGGTGCGCTCGACCCAGTCGACGAAATAGTTGGCGTGGCGGGCGCCCGCTGTGTCGTCGATGGTCGCGCGTTCGGTGCGGCCGAATGTTCGCAGGGTTTCGAGGAGGGCGTAGCGGCGGCCGGGGGCGCGCATCACCAGTGAACGTTCGGTGAGTTCGGTCAGGCGGTCGGCGGCCGGGCCGAGTTCGGTGCCGCAGACCGCGGCCGCGGCGGCGACATCGAAGGGGCCGGAGAACACCGACAAACTCGTAAACGCTTCCCGCAGCGGTTTATCGAGCAGATCCACCGACCAGGCCACGGCGGTGGCGAGGGAGCCGTGGCGGGTGGCGGTGCGGTAACCAGCTGAGAGGAAATCGAATTGGCGGTCGAGGCCTGCCGCGATCTCGTCGACTTCGTGCGAATACATCCGTGCCGCAGCGAGTTCGATGGCGAGCGGTAGTCCGTCGAGGCGGGTGACGATCGCGGAGATCTGGTCGACGACGGCGGGTTCGAGTGCGAGTTCGCCGGTGACCGAGGCGGCGCGCTCGAGGAACAGTTCGACCCCGGGAGACGTGTCGAGCGGGGGTACGCGGCGCACCTGTTCGCCTGCTACGCGCAGGCGTTCGCGGCTGGTGGCGGCTACCCGTAGGCGCGGGCAACGGGTCAGCAGCAGGTCGACCAGTGCGGCGATCGGTTCGATGACGTGCTCGCAATTGTCCAGGAGCACAAGCATTTCCGTAGTGCCGATGACGCCCGCGATGCGTTCGTCGAGCGGGATGCCGGGGCGTACGTCGATGGCGAGTGCGGCGGCGACCGCACCGACCGCACCATCGGCATCGGTGCCGGCCAGCTCACACCACACGACCGGGGTAGCGATGTGTCTGCGTCCGAGTTCGAGCAGCATCCGGGTCTTGCCTACGCCACCGGGACCGACGAGAGTCACCAGGCGGGCGTCGGCGAGCAGGGCTTCGGTCTCGGCCAGCAGGTCCGCGCGTCCGAGCAGCGCGGTGACCGACATCGGAAGTGGTTGGGCTGCTTCTGTTCTCTGATCGCCGGTGAGCAACTGCTGGTAGCGCTGCTGGAGTGGTTCGGAGGGTTCGGTACCGAGTTCGTCGGCGAGCAGGCGGCGGAATTCGTCGTAGACCCGCAGCGCGTCGGCGGAGCGGCCGGTCGCGGCCAACGCGTCGATCAGCAAGGCGCGCGGGTGTTCTCGCAGCGGGTACTCGTCGACCACCGCGCGCAGCTCGGCGGCCAACCCGTCGGTGCGTCCGGCTGCGAGCCGGTCGGCCGCTTCGGCTTCGCGTGCCCTGACCCGAAGCTCTTCCAGCCGAACCGATTCCGCTCGCGCCTCGTCGACCATGTCGAGTTCCGGATACGCGGGCCCGATCCAGCGCCGCAGGATCGACGCGGGCGAACCGCCGCCGTCGAGGATCTCCCCCAACTCGTCGGCGTCGACCACGACCCGAGCCGGATCCAGCCGGTACCCGTCGCCCGCCGAATCGATCACCTCCGGCAGTACCCGCCGCAGCCGCGACATATGGCTGTGCAACGCCGCCGCCGGATTGTTGGGCCCACCGTCGGGCCACAACAACTCGATCGCCGCGTCCACCGACACCACTGCTCCGCGCCGCAACACCAGCAGCGCGAGCAACCGCCGCGGCAACACCCCGCTCGGCGTCACCTCGTCGCCATCGGGCCCCCACACCCGCAGCGGCCCGAGCACGGCACACCGATACCGACCCACTTCGTGCACTGTTCCGCCTCTCCGCGTCTTCAGCGCGAGGTCCGGGAGCTGTGCGGCGCGACCGCCAGTTCGTCGAGCAGCTCCATCGTTCGGACGACGACTGGATTGTAGGACTCGGAATCTTTGATGTGCGCGCAGACGGTGCGCCGCGGCGTCGGATTGGTGAGTTCCAGCGCGCAGGCACCGGGCGGCAGCTCGGTGGCGCCGAGGCGCGGGATCACCGTGATGCCGATCCCGCGCGCCACGAAACGCAACGCCGACGGATAGTCGGTGGTCTCCACCTCGAAGCGAGGCGTGAAACCCGCTGCCGCACAGGCGTTCAGCATGGCCTGGCGACAGGGTCCGCGGCTGATGTCGCTGTCGATCCAGCGGTAATGCTCGAGTTCGGCCACGTCCACCGTGGTGCGGCCCGCGAGTTCGTGCCCGGCGGGCACCACCGCGACGTACGGCTCGGTCATCAGGTCACGGTGGGTGTAGCCGACCACCTGGGTCGGTTTGTCCAGGCGCACGGTGAGCGCGATATCGGGCCGGTTGACCGACACCTCGGCCAGCTCGTCGACGATGCGCAGCCGCATTCGGGTGTCGGGGAATTCGTGGGTGAGGGTGGCGACCACGTCCGGCATCCAGTTGGTGCCCGCCGAGCTGAAGGTGTTGATGGTGATCCGGCCTGCCTTGCCTGCCCGCAGGTCCGACACCGTCGACCCGAGCGCGTTCAGTTCGTCGAGCACCTTGGCGGCCTCGGCCGCGATCACCCGCCCGGCCGGGGTCGGTTCCACGCCGCGGCCCACCCGTTCGAGCAGCTGTAGGCCGGTTTCGCGTTGGAGCGCGGTGAGGTGCTGGGAGATGGCCGACGGTGAGTAGCCGAGGGTCGATGCCGCGGCGGCCACCGAGCCGGTCGCGACCACGGAGCGGAAGATCATCAAGCGGTGCGTGTCGATCATGCGAATTCCTCGATTCAGTCCTACTGAATATTAGATGGCGAATACCCGCTTGTGCTTATCCCTTGGTAGGTCCACCGTTGAGGGATGAAGTCGCGTCTGCCCGCTCTCGCCCTGGTCGCTGTGATGCTGACCTGGGCGTCGTCGTTCGTGATCATCCGCGGCATCGCGCCGTATGTCTCGCCCGCGGCGATGGCGTCGGGGCGAATCCTCGTCGGCGCGCTCGTGCTGGGGGTGGTGCTCGCTGTTCGCGGCAGGCCGCTGCCGCGTGGCCTGGCGCTGTGGTTGACGCTGGCGTACGGCGCGCTGTGGTTCGGGTTGTACACGGTGCTGGTGAACGCCGCCGAACATCATCTCGACGCGGGCACCACGGCGCTGCTGGTGAATATCGCGCCCATCGTGGTCGCGGTGCTGGCCGGGGTGTTCCTGAACGAGGGCTTCCCGCCGCTGCTCATCGTGGGGATCGCGGTCAGCTTCAGCGGCGCGGCGATCATCGCGTTCACCGGTCCCGGACAACGCGACCGCATCGGGGTGCTGCTCGCGGTGGCCGCCGCCCTGCTCTACGGGGTCAGTGTGGTGGCACAGAAACTCGTGCTGCGAACGACCGATCCGGTGACCACCACCGCGTTGGGCGCGATCGCCGGAGCGGTCGTCCTGCTGCCGTGGGCGCCGCAGATGGCACACCAACTGGCCGAAGCACCCCTGTCGGCCACCGTCGGCGTCGTCTACATGGGCCTGATCCCGACTGGCCTGGCCTTCCTGCTCTGGGCCTACGCCCTGTCGCACACCCCCGCAGGCGTGACCGCGTCCTCGAGCTACGCCGTCCCCGCCCTCGCGATCCTCATGTCCTGGATCTTCCTGGCCGAGGTACCCACCCTCACCGCCCTCCTCGGCGGCACCCTCTGCCTGACCGGCGTGGCAATCGCCCGCCTGAACCCGCGCATGTTCCGCCGCACACCCCAGGACCACACGCCCGATCCCGTCCCGGCGCGCCCATAGATTCCACACGAACTCCACATCGGCACCACACCCGCAAACCCAACCCCCTGGCAGACTGGACAGGTGAGCGACACCCCCCGCGGCCCCCTGCGCCCGATCGAACTTGCGAGCGGCGCGGTGATGGCTGGGCTCACGGTCGGCCTCATCACCGTCGGCTCACTGGTTCCCATGGCTGCCGCATTACAGCTCGTCGCCGCGGTTCCACTCGGGCTGCTCGCCCAGCGATATCGTCTCCGCGCGCTCGCCACCGCCACCATCGCGGCAACGCTGGTCACCTTCGTCGCCGCGGGCATGATGCCCGCGCTCGGCGTGATGGGCGCGGCCACCCTGGCCGGCATCATCGGCACGGTGAAACGCCGAGGCGGCGGATTCCCCACGGTCTTCGCGCTCGGCATCGTGGCAGGCGTGGGCTGGGGCCTGTTCTCCGTCGGCAGCCTGCTCGTCTTCGCCAAAACCAGGGAACTGTTCTTCGAAGCGTTCCGCAACACCGCGAAGGGCATCGAGAATCTGGCCGGGCGGGTGCCTGCCCTGGAACCGCTCGGCCGAGCGGCCGCCGACGCCGTCGAGGGGATTCTGCAGTGGTGGTGGATCTACATCGGCGCCACCGTCGCACTCGGCGTGCTGGTCAGCACGGTGATCTCCTGGTTCGTGCTCGGCGCGGTACTCGATCGACTGGCCTGGCTGCCGGGCAGTGATCGTCTCGACGCGCCGGCGGATGATCGGCCGGTAGGGCCGCTGCCGGTGTCGCTGCACGGGGTCGGTTATCGGTACGAGGGTGCTCAGATGGATGCGCTCGCCGACATCGACCTCACGATTCGCCATGGCGAGTTCGTCGCCGTCGTCGGCCACAACGGCTCAGGCAAATCGACTTTGACCCGAGTCCTGGCAGGCAGGCCGCCGACGACGGGTGCGGTGGATCGGCCGGGTTCGGCCGGCCTCGGCGCCATCGGCGGAACGGCGCTGGTCCTGCAGCGACCGGAGAGTCAAACGCTCGGGGTCTCGGTCGCCGACGATGTGGTGTGGGGGCTGTCGGCGGAATCGGCCGCCGAGGTCGACGTCGACGCCCTGCTCGCCGAGGTCGGCCTCGCCGACATGGGCGACCGCGAAACCGCCGCCCTCTCCGGGGGGCAACAACAACGCCTCGCCGTGGCCGCCGCGCTGGCCCGTCGTCCGGCCCTGCTCATCGCCGACGAGGCCACCTCGATGATCGACCCCGACGGCCGTCGCGAACTCGTCGCCCTGCTCGCCGAACTGCCCCGCCGCCACGGCACGGCCGTCGTCCTGGTCACCCACCACGAAGCCGACGCGACCGCCGCCGACCGGGTGATCCACCTCGCCGACGGCCGCATGGTCGACCACCTCGCCAGCTGGCCGCACCCCGCCCGCGACCAGCGCCGCAGGCCGATGGGCGAGCCCGTCCTCGAACTCACCGACGTGCGCCACACCTACAACCGCGGCACGCCGTGGGAGGCACCCGCCCTGCACGGCGTGGACCTGTCGGTCCGCAAGGGCGAGGCGCTGCTGATCGTCGGCGGCAACGGTTCCGGCAAGTCGACATTGGCCTGGATCATCGCGGGATTGATCGCGCCGAGTTCGGGCAGTTGCACACTGCGCGGCACCGCGGTCGACAAGCAGGTCGGCGATGTCGCGCTGGCCTTCCAGCACTCCCGACTGCAACTGCAGAAGCAGACCGTGGGCGCCGAGATCGCCGACTGGGGTGGGCGGGCGACCGGCTCCGGCGCGGTCGGTCAGGCCCTGGACGCGGTGGGTTTGGATCGGCGCCTCGCCGCGCGCTCGGTCGAGGAACTCAGCGGCGGGCAGGCCAAGCGGGTCGTCCTCGCCGCGATGGTGGCGAGTCGACCGCAGGTGGTGGTGCTCGACGAACCACTGGCCGGTCTGGACCCGCAGGGTCGCGCCGAGATCGTGGAACTGCTTGCCCGGCTGCGTGATTCGGGACTGACGCTGATCATCATCTCCCACGATGTCGCCGACATGGCCATGGTCTGCGACCGCACGGTGCACCTCGACGGCGGCGTGATGGTCTCGGCCGACGGCCACGCGATCGCGAGAACCCAAAGCGCACTGGAGAAGTCGCGGTTCGCGGCCGGTATCCCCCAGGGCGCCACGGCCCACACCAGCGCACCGAAAGGGACAACCCCATGAGCACAGTGCTGCTGCGTGAAGTACCGGTCGACAGCGTCGTGCACCGGCTGTGGGCGGGCACGAAGATGATCGCCGCGTTCGCCATCAGCCTGCTGCTGATGTTCCTGCCGTCCTGGCCGGTACTCGGGGTGATCGCGGGGTTCCTGGTCTTCATCTGGGTGCTCGCGCGGCTGCCGCTCGGTGCGTTCCCCCGGCTGCCGTGGTGGTTCTGGGGGCTGATCGTGCTCGGCGTACTGATCGTGGCGCCGATCGGGACGAAAGCGATGCTCGGCAACCTGCAGGTCATCGTGTTCGGGCTGGTACTGCTGGCGGCCTCGTTCCTGATCGCGTTCACCACCCCGATGGGTGAGATCGCCCCCGCGCTCGCGAAACTCGGTGCGCCACTGCGCAAGTTACGTCTTCCGGTCGACGAGTGGGCGGTTGTCGTCGCGCTGACGCTGCGCGGTCTGCCGCTGTTGTTCGACGAGATCCGGGTGCTGCGCGCGGCTCGCAAACTGCGCCCCAAGGAGAACCTGCTGCACCGCACCACCGACCCGCTCATCGACATCCTCACCGCGTGCATGGCGGTGTCGTCGCGACGTGCGGGCGAACTCGGTGAGGCGATCACCGCGCGCGGCGGTACCGGGATGCTGACAGCGCACCCCAGCGCACCGCACCGTCGTGACGCGATCGCCCTTGCGGTCGTGTTCGCGGTCTGCGCGGGCGCCGTCGTGTTGAGTACCGTCATCGGCTGAACCCACGCCCGGCCTCCCCGGCAACACCCGATTCCCGGGCGATACTGCACGATGTGACCGACAGCGAGCACGCGCTCCCCGCCTGGCGCAGGCCCACCGAGGGTGAGTCCCGCCTGTCCGCCACCGGCGCGATCCTCGCGCTCGTGGTGGTCCAGGCGCTGCTGCCCAACCAGTTCCTGCCCTCGCCCGGATGGCTGCTCCCCGCACTGGAACTGGGCGTGCTCGCCGTGCTGCTGGTCGCCAACCCGAGCCGGATGGACCGCCAGGAACCGTGGATCCGCAAGCTCAGCCTGTTGCTGTCGGCCCTGATCAGCTTCGCCACCGCCGTGTCGACGGTGCGGTTGGTACAGGCCATCGTCGTCGGCCAGATCGACAAACAGCCGAGCGAACTGCTGCTCAGCGGCGCGATCATCTGGACGACCAACGTCATCGCGTTCTCGCTCTGGTACTGGGAATTCGATCGCGGCGGCCCAGCGGCCAGGGCGAACGGCCGGGAACCGGTGCCCGACTTCCTGTTTCCGCAGATGCAGTCGCCCGAACTGGCCGACAAGGACTGGCGACCCGAGTACTTCGACTACCTGTACCTGGCATTCACCAACGCCACCTCGTTCGCGCCCGCCGACGTACTGCCGCTCTCGCGCTGGTGCAAGGTCATGATGATGGCCCAGTCGGTGATCTCACTGGTCCTCGCGGCGATGGTCATCGCGCGCGCCATCAACATCCTGAAGTGAAGCGCAATACCCCGATTTCACTGTCCCGAAACCTGGTTGCAAGCTATGGTTCGTCACAGAAATCGAGCTAGGCAGCTTCACGCGCCGGTCACGCACTTTCTCGGGGGAAGTCATCACCACGGCGCTTGTTCGAGCACTCACACCTGATGAAGTCCAGATGGGAAATGTTCATATGATCATCCGCAGAATCGCCGCGGCCGCCATTCCGGTGCTCGCTGCAGCGCTGGTGGGAACCGGAATCGCCGGGGCAGACCCGGTCACGCCGAATGTCGAGTACCGCACCGACGTCGTCGGCAACACCCTTGTCACCACCCTCACGCACGGCACCTTCGCCCTCACCGGCGGTGCGGTCGAGATCCGCGACGAAGCCGGCGCGACCCTGATGTCGCTGCCCCTGTCGGTGCGCGACGGCGCGTTCGAATACCCATTGCCGCACTCGATTCGCGAGGACAGCACGGTGCTCGAGCTGACCGCGGTCAAAGACGTCGCGGCGGCCAGGCCCAACCTGACGCCGGTCGCCTCGCCCGCGGAAAACTCTGCGGCGCAAGCGAACTTCGCCTCCACCTTCGGCCTTGCCACGGCCGTCGGCAGCTTCGTCGGCATGGGCATCGGTGCCGTGATCGGCCTGGTTATCGGCGCGGCAGCGGGCGGGGTCGGCGCGATTCCCGGCCTCATCACGGGCGCCTCCGTCGGCGGGGTCATCGGCACCCTGGTGGTCGGCGGGCCGACGCTGATCATCGCGGGTATGGACCTGATCAACACCTACACCGCCCCGCCGGGAACCACCCAGTGGGCAACCAAATAGTCTGCGCCCACAAACTGATTGCCTGATCGCCCCGATGCCGGTTCCGGTGTCGGGGCGACTCGGTTCTCGGCGCGGGCAGTCCGGTTGCCCGGTCGCGCACGCGAGTCTCGACAGACTCGCGCCCGCCGACGATACTGGCGCCGGTGCGACAAGGAAACGGACTCGACATTCCCGATACCCTCGGCGATCTGTGCGCGCCCGACCGGATGGCGCTGATCGTCTACGACATGCAGGTCGGCGTCCTCGGCCAATTACCCGACGGCCAGGAGATCGTCGAGCGCGTGGTGCGGGTCGTCGAAGCGGCCCGGCGCGGCGGCTATCCGGTGATCTTCCTGCGGCACTTCTTCCCACCGCGGCGACTGACCGGCGTGTACGGGATGCGACTGCTGATGAGCTGGCAGAACGCCGAATCCGTTGACGACGTGGCCTTCATCCTGCAACGCGATACGCCCGCGTTCGAGCTGGTACCGGAACTCGTACCGCGCGAGGACGAGCTGGTCTTCGACAAGATGTCGATGTCGGCGTTCGAGGGCACACCCCTGGCCACCCTGCTGCGCGATCTGCGGATCGGCGCCTACGCCATCGCCGGGGTGGCGCTCGAGATCGGGATCGCGCCCACCGTCAGCCATTCGACCGACCTGGGTTTCGTGCCCGTGGTGATCAGCGACGCCTGCGGCGGTCGCGACAAAGAGGCGATGGCACGGGCCTACGACGACTTCGCGTTCCAGGGCAATGCACTGGTCACCGATATCGACACGATCTCGAGCCTGATGTCCGAAAACTGAACAACCGGCAATCTTTCAGCACTGGATTTTCGGCCGCCTCGGATCCGAGAGGCGAGACGTAACGCCGAAGGCGGAGTATCGCCTCTCGGATTCGAGGCCCTCAGGGCCGAAAATCCCGCGGCGCCAGCCGCAAGAAAATTCAGCGCAGCGCGTTCTTTGCCGCGTCCTGGGCGGAGTCGACCTGGCCGCTGAACTTGCCACCGGTCTTGTTGTCGACCACGTCGCCGGCCTTGTCGATGACGCCGTCTACCTTGTCCGCATGCTGGGCAGCCATGTCCATCGCCTTGCCGGCCAGGTTCTTGAAATCCACCGCGTACTCCTCGTTTGATCCGACACCAGTACAACGCGACAACCGTAGCAACATCGCAGCTTTCGCGGGTGGGCATCAGCGTGGCGAACTCGTCACACCGTCCCACACGGGGTGCCAGAGCCGTCCGGTGTCGGTCCATGCCTGGAAGCGGACGGTGCCGGTGAGTTCGGGGGTCACCCATTGCGCGTCGTGGCGTTCGTCGGCGGTCAGCTCATTGGTGAACGGTGAGGTGTCGCGCTGCAGTCCGGCCAGTTCGTCGGCGATCCGACGCGACTGCTCGTACCCGAATCCCGTTCCCACCCGGCCGACATAGATGAGGCCGTTCTCGTGCGGCATGCCGAGCAGCAGCGACTTGAACGGCCGTTTGTCGCTGCGCCGCCACCCACCGACCACCACGTCGCGGGTGCGCCAATTGCGCTGCTTGAGCCAGGTCTGGCTGCGCTTGCCCGGCTGGTACACCGATTCCAGCCGCTTGGCGACGACTCCTTCCTGGCCCTGCTCGCGACTGACCTTCATCGCCTCGGCGCCCGAACCGTCCAGCAGCGCACTGACATTCATCGACGGCGACAGCCTGCCCAGCGCCTCGAGCACGGTGCGGCGATCGGTGTACTTCTTGCGCAGCAGCGAGGTGCCGTCGAGGTAGAGCACGTCGAACGCGACGAATACCGCGCGGGCCGAATCCGCTTGCAGTGCTGAGATATCCGAGAGACCGGCGTCATCGAGGACTACCGCCTCACCGTCCAGGATCACCTGGTGTCCGGCCAGTTCTTCGCCGAGGGCGGCCAGGCGCGGATATCGGGCGGTCACCGTGTTGCCCGCACGGCTGCGGACCGTGACTGTGCCGTCGTCGATTTCGACGATCACCCGGAAGCCGTCCCACTTCGTCTCGAAGGCCCAATCCGCAGGTGTCAGCGATTCGACATCTCCTGCGGTAGCCAGCATGGGCGAGAGACCGCGCGGGAAACCCTTGTCCGCCACAGGTTCTCGACGAGCCTGGTCGCGCATGAAGTGCATCAGCCACTGGTCGCCCTTGGTCTGGATGAAGGCGTAACGGCCGGACACCCGTTCGCCGTCGAGCTCGACGATCACCTCGTCGGAGCGCCACTTCTCGGTGACATAGGTGCCCGAATCCCAGATCGTCATCTCTCCCGCACCGTATTCGCCCTTCGGGATAGCGCCGTGGAAGTGCAGGTATTCGAGGGGGTGATCCTCGGTGCGCACGGCGAGGCGGTTGTGTTTCGGTTCGGTCGGCGGGCCCTTCGGCACCGCCCAGGAGGCGAGGACACCGTCGTGTTCGAGGCGCACATCCCAGTGCAGGCGGCGCGCGTGATGCTCCTGGATGACGAAACGGTTGCCGGGGCCGGGTTCCGGGGTCGCCTCGGGGACCGGTTCGGGGGTGCGCTGCGGGTCGCGCATGCTGCGGTACTTGGCGAGCGAGTCCGGTCGCGGCCGATCCGGCAGTGGCGGGTCGAGTTCGGCCAGCAGGTCACCGTCGGCCTTCCAGCGAGCGAGCACCTCGTCGAAACGTAACTGGCGCAACGCATCCGCGTCTTCGATCTCGGCCCAGGTGCGCGGGGCTGCCACATTCGGTTCGGCGCGACCGCGCAGCGAGTACGGGGCGATGGTGGTCTTGGCCGCGTTGTTCTGGCTCCAATCCAGGAACACCTTGCCCTTGCGGGCCGCCTTCGCCATGGTCGCCGTCACCAGATCCGGGTGCAGCGCTTCGAGATTGGTGGCCACCTGCTTGGCGACGGTAGATGCGCCAAGCGAACTCACCGGCCGGTCGAGGGGCACATAGACGTGAATCCCCTTGCTACCACTGGTAACCGGGAACGCCCGCATGCCGATATCGGCGACCAGCGCGCGCACGGCCAGCGCGACCCGCGCGCATTCGGCCAGCCCGGCGCCGGGACCAGGATCCAAATCGAACACGATCCTGGTCGCCGGGCCGCGCTCGTCACCGTCGAAACGCCATTGCGGCACATGGATTTCCAGCGCCGCCTGCTGCCCCAACCAGGCCATCCCCGCTTCGGAGTCGATCAGCGGGTACACCACGCGGCGGCTGGAATGCTCGATCGCGGCGCGGTGTATCCACGCGGGCGCGTGCTCGGGCAGGTTCTTCTCGAAGAAATCGGAGTGATCGACCCCGTTCGGCCACCGTTTCCTGGTGACCGGACGCCCCGCCACATGCGGCAACGCGGCCTCGGAGATCGCCGAATAGTAGGCGATCACCTCGCCTTTGGTGGTGCCGGTCTCCGGGTACAGCACTTTGTCGAGGTTGCTGAGCTCAACCTCGATGTCCGGTTCACCCGGCGCGCCCCGAAATTCCCGGCGGACCATCGACGCAATCCGGCAGCGGGGACCGAATACCGGCCCCCGCGGACCGAATCAGGCCTTGGGTCCCGGATCTGTCGGAGCGGGGCCACCGGCGGCAGGACCGGGGCCTGCCTGCGGGGGCACGACCTTCTTGGCCGCGTCCTTGCCCTTCTCGATCTTGTCGCTGTACTTGCCCTTGGTTTTGTCATCGATGAAGGTGCCGGCCTTGTCGACCGCCTCATTGATCTTGTCGGCGTTCTGTTCGACCGCTACCTTGCCCTTACCGAGCAAGCCCTTCAACGTATCTACGAGACTCATCTAACGATGTTCCTTTCGAGAGGCGGGTCGGTCACTCAACATCTTCCCACCACGAATCCCGTGGTGGGAGGTCATTCGGAACCACCCTCTGGCCCGGCTTGGGCACTACCACCGGAGTACCCGCATCCGCGGCCGCCGACACCAGGCGGCGGACGGGTTCGGACCAGCCGTGGAAGGCCAGGTTGAACGTGGCCCAGTGGATCGGGACCAGCAGGCCGTAGCCGGGGTCGCCGAGGCACAGGTCGGCGTGGGCGCGCACCGCCTCTTCGGGATTCATGTGCACATCGGTCCAGCGCTCGTCGTAGGCGCCGATGGGCAGCAGGGTGAGATCGAAGGGGCCGAGTACCGCGCCCGCTTGGGAGAACGCCTTCGTGTAGCCGGTGTCGCCGCCGAAGTAGACCCGTTTGGTGGGGCCCGACAGCGCCCACGACGCCCACAGCGTGGTGTTTCGGACCAGGCCGCGGCCGGAGAAGTGCCTGGCCTCGGCGCAGGTGATGGTGAGGCCGCGGTCGTCGGCATCGTGGCCGAGCGAGACCGAGCCACCCCAGTCCAGCTCGACGATCCGGTACTCGGGCACACCCCACTGCCGCAGGTGCGCGCCGATTCCGGTGGGCACGACGAACGGGGCGAGCTGGGTGCGGACGAGTTCGTCGACGGTGGCTTTGTCGAGGTGGTCGTAGTGATCGTGGGAGATGATCACGGCGTCGACCTGCGGCACCTGCGACAGTTCGCCGGGGACCGGATGCAGCCGGGCCGGGCCGACGACCGGGGACGGGGAGACCCGTTCGCTCCACACGGGATCGGCCAACACCCGGTAGCCGTCGAGTTCGACCAGGGCGGAGGCGTGCCCGTACCAGGTGACGGCGAGTTCGGCCGCCTGCTCGGGGACCGCGGGGGTGACCAACGGGACGGGGTTCGCCGGGCGACCGACGCGGCCCTTGGTGAGACCCGACCAGATCAGCGACGGTGCGGCACCGGCCGCGAGCATCAAACTCGGCTCGGTGTTGTGGAAACGGCCGTCGCGGTAGGAGGACTTGCCGATCGCGGTCGGCGCGATGGCCGACGGACCGGCACCGAGCGCAGTGGGCAGCCCCCACACCGCGCGCGCCACCCAGGCGAGACCGAGGGTGCTCGCCAGCGAACCGGCCACTCGTGTGATCCGCATCAGCGGCCCACGAACTTCGCCGGACGCTTCTCCTGCCGGGCCAGACGGCCCTCTTTCGCGTCGTCGCTGCTCCACGCGGCTTCCAGCGCGGCAACCTGTTGCGCGCTGGCCGGGTCGCCGGTGCCGTCGTCGTTGAGCATCAGCTTCATGGCCTGCAGCGACAGCGGCGCGAGCGCGGCGATCGACTTGGCCCAGTCCTGCGCGTCGGCCAGTGTGCCGAGCTTGTTGGCGAAGCCGTAGGCGTAAGCGTCTGCGGCGGAGACGGATTCGGCGCCGAGCAGGATCGTGCGGGCCGGACCGCCACCGATCAGCGCCGCCAGCCGCGACACCGTCCAGCGGTCGACCGAGATGCCGAGCTTGGCCGCGGGCACCGCGATGTAGGCATCGGGCTCGATCACCCGCAGGTCCGAGGCCAGCGCCAGTTGCACGCCCGCACCGAGCGCGCCGCCGTTGATCGCCGAGATCACCGGCACCGGAACGGATTCGATGGTGTGCAGCATGTCGAGCAGCCCGCTCAGGAACGACTCGGAGTACACCCCCGACAGGTCGGCACCCGCACTGAAGATGGGTCCGCGGCCGGTGAGCACGATGGCCCGCGCACCTTGTGCCACCGCGTCGAGCACCGCGGCGCGCAACTGCCCGACCAGGTCCTCGTTGAGCGCATTGCGCCGTTCCTCGCGCTGCAATTCGATGGTGATCACATCACCATCGCGGGTCACGCCGAGCATGCATACTCCCCAGAATCGGCCGGATTTCGTGGATGTTCACACTCTGCCACAGGCCACCGACAACGCCTGGTAAGGCGATAGCATCCACGACTGTGGTTCACGACAATTCTGCCTCAGCCGCCGCGGTACCAGCCCCCGGGAGCCATGACTTCGACATCCTGGTGATCGGTGCGGGACAGGCCGGACTCTCCGCTGGCTACCACCTACGCAAGCTCGGACTGGTGCCCGAGCGCGATTTCCGCATCGTCGATCAGGCGCCGGGACCCGGTGGGGCGTGGCAGTTCCGGTGGCCTTCGTTGACATTGACGACGGTGAACCGAGTGCACGATCTGCCGGGGATGTCCTTCGCTGAGACGCTGCCCGCTGGATCGGAGTCCGCGCCCGCTGCCACGGCGGTGCCGCACTATTACGAGCTCTACGAGAAGCGCTTCGACCTGCGGGTTCAGCGGCAGGTGACGGTCAAAGTGGTGTGCGATCGAACGGCCGACGGCAGTAGCTGCGCGGGGCGCGGCGAGGTTTTCCAGGTCGAAACCGAGGGTGCGGGCACCTTGCGCACGCGCGGGCTGATCAATGGCACCGGCACCTGGGAGCGCCCGTTCGTCCCCCGATACCCGGGGGCCGACACCTTCGCCGGTCGTCAGATGCACACCCGCGACTACCAGACTGCCGACGAGTTCGCGGGCAAGCATGTGGTGATCGTCGGTGGGGGCATCTCCGCGGTGCAGTTGCTCGACGAGATCTCGCTGGTGACTTCCACCACATGGGTGACCAGATCGGAGCCACGGTGGCGGCAGACGCCGTTCGTGGAACAGGACGGGCGCGACGCGGTGGCGCTGGTGGAGGACCGTGTGCGCGCCGGGCTGCCGCCGGGGTCGGTCGTCTCGGTGACCGGACTGCCCCTGGACGCGCGTTTGCGGGCCGCCCGCGAGCGTGGCGCGTTGCGGCGGTTGCCGATGTTCGAGCGGATCGAGCCGACCGGCGTGCGATGGGCCGACGGCAGTTTCCAGGCCGCCGATGTGATCCTGTGGGCGACCGGTTTCCGCAGCGCACTGGACCATTTGGCACCGCTACGGCTGCGCGGACCAGGCGGCGGGATCACCATGACCGGACGGTTGGCGACCCAGGTGGCCGTCGATCCGCGCATCCACCTCATCGGCTACGGGCCCTCGGCCAGCACGATCGGCGCCAACCGGGCCGGCCGGGCCGCCGCCCGCGAACTGACCGACTACCTCGGGATCAGTCCAGCCCGGCGCTGAACGTCGACGGATCGGGGCCGACCCGCTTGCCCGCGTCGAGGCGGCTGATCGACTCCATCGCCTCGGCGTCGAGTTCGAAGGTGAACACATCGAAGTTCTCGGCGATCCGCGACGGCGTCACCGACTTCGGGATGACGATATTGCCCAGCTGCAGGTGCCACCTGATGATGACCTGCGCGGGCGTGCGGTCGAGTTCCTTCGCGATGCCGACGATGGTCGGGTTGTCGAGCAAGGTGCCCTGCCCGAGCGGGCTCCACGCCTCGGTGGCGATCGCGTGATTGGCATCGTATTGACGCAGGTCACGCTGGGAAAGCGTGGGATGTAGTTCGATCTGGTTCACCGTGGGGATCTCGCCGGTGTCGGCGATCAGGGTCTCCAGGTCGATCACCCGGAAGTTCGAGACACCGATCGAACCGACCCGGCCCTGCGACTTCAGCGCCTGGAACGCGCGGAACGTGTCGACATAGCGACCGGCCGACGGAACCGGCCAGTGGATCAGATACAGGTCGAGATAGTCCAGGCCGAGGCGCTGCATGCTGGTGTCGAAAGCACGCAGGGTGCTGTCGTAGCCCTGGTCGGTGTTCCATAGCTTGGTGGTGACGAAGAGTTCGTCGCGGGGAATCCCGGACTCACCGATGGCGCGGCCTACGCCTTCCTCGTTTCCGTAGACCGCGGCCGTGTCGATGCTGCGGTAGCCGACCTTCAACGCCTCGGCCACCACCCCGGTGACGTCTTCCGCCGGCACCTGGAACACACCGAAGCCGAGCTGCGGGATCACGTTCCCGTCATTGAGCACGATGGTGGGGACAGGGCTGCTCTCACTGCGAAAGGTCACCCTTTCGACCGTAGAAGCGGTTCGGGGTGTCGTCAACGACGGTGCGTGGTGTGTTTCCCCCGACCTGCGAATGGGTACGAAGCGGGGCGCGAGTCGGGGGCCGTCAGCTGCCGCCCACCAGTCCGATTCGCCGGTATCTGGCCTGGCGCAGGGTCCGCAGTTCGGCCGGATCCCCGGCGCGCAGGGCAGCCAGTTCGGCGGCGATCGCGAGGACCGTGCGGCGGGCGAAGGCGACCGGTTCGTCGGCGGCGTCGGGGTACTCCTCGACGATCTGGTCCACCACACCGTCATCGAGCAGGTCCGCCGATCTGATGCCTTGCGCCGCAGCCATTTCCGGTGCGTGCGCGGTGTCGCGAAACACGATGGCGCTCGCCCCTTCCGGCGGCAGCGGGGCCAGCCAGCCGTGCCTGGCGGCGAGCACCCGGTCGGCGGGCAACAGCGCGAGGGCGCCGCCGCCGGTGCCCTGGCCGAGCAGCACGGAGACGGTCGGGGTGTCGAGGGTGACGAGATCGGCCAGGCAACGCGCGATTTCGGGGGCAAGCCCGCGTTCTTCGGCCTCCTTGGACAGGGCCGCACCGACGGTATCGATGACGAGCACCAGCGGCAGCCGCAATTCCCGCGCCAGCACCATCGCGCGCCGCGCCTCACGCAGGGCGGCCGGGCCCATGGTGTGTTCGCCTTCCTGCCCGGATCGGTCGTGGCCGAAGACGACGCACGGTTGCCCGGCGAAGCGGGCGAGGGCGAGCAGGACGGTGCGATCGGAATCACCGCGACCGGTACCGCTGAGCGGGACCCGCTGTGTCGTATGGCGAAGCAGATCCCGAATGCCGGGTCGGCCCGGCCTGCGCGAGCTGAGCACCGAATCCCAGGCGCTCGCAGCGGGATTCGCCGGTGTCGCCGGACTACGAACGGGCGCAGCCCAACCCGGTTCGGTGGTCACCGGTTCGACAGCGCCGCCGGCGACACTCATCGCCCGGTGCGCGATCCGGCGGAACACCTCCACGGTCACCACGCCGTCGATCACGCCATTGCGATAGAGGTTCTCCGCGGTCTGCACGCCGGGCGGAAAAGGCCTGCCGTACAAGGCCTCGTACACGCGTGGCCCGAGGAATCCGATGAGTGCGCCGGGCTCGGCAAAGGTGATGTGCCCCAACGAACCCCACGACGCGAACACCCCGCCCATCGTCGGGTTGCGCAGGTACACGAGGTACGGATGTCCCGCCGCCTTGTGCACAGCCACCGCGCCCGCGATCTTCACCATCTGGACGAAAGCTACTGTCCCCTCCTGCATTCGAGTGCCGCCGGAGGTCGGCGAGGCGATCAGCGGCAGGCCGAGTTCGGTCGCGCGCTCGACCGCACACACGATCCGCTCGGCCGCCGCCACCCCGATCGACCCGGCCAGAAACGCGAACTCGCAGGCGATCACCGCCACGCGGCGCCCCCGCAGCAGACCCTCCCCCGTCAACACCGCCTCATCGGTGCCCGCCCGTTCCGCCGCCGCGATCAGCTCCTGGCGATAGCGCGGCGACACCGCGGGCTCGATCGGGGCCCGGTCCCAGCTCACGAAGGAGCCCGCGTCGAGCAACTGGCCGAGCAAGTCATCCGCCGACATGTGCACGCTCTGAGCCTAGCCGGAACGACTGTACCGTTGGAATGTCTTGACATTCTGTTGTGTTTTTACAACACTTTATTAGGTGAGCCCAGTCAGACGAGGGGAAACCCTACCGATCTTCAACCGCATCGCCGTGTTGCGCGCGGAGCATCGGATGAGCCGGGCGGCGCTAGCCGAGGCCGTCAACGTCAATGTCCAGACGATCGGCGCGCTCGAGCGTGGCGATCACTATCCGAGCCTCGATCTGGCGATGCGCATCTGCGATGTCTTCGCGCTGCCGATCGAAGTCGTGTTCTCCCGCAAGGAATTCGGCCCGTTGTCGGCCGAGCTGTACCCACGTACGAAAGGCGAAATGCCATGACCAGCACCCTCATCGACCGCTACCAGAACTATCGAATCCAGCGCTGGCTCGTCCAGGAACAGCGAACCGCAGGGATGCTGCGGAGCTGGCGACCGCTGCGCCGGCGACGGATGTTGGTGATCGGCGTGGTGATCGCGCTGCTCGGGATCACCGTCGCGGGAGTGATGTGCGCGCTGGATCTGGCAGCGGCGCCGGTGGTCGCGCTCATCGCACTTGTGCTGTTTCTGCCCAGCTGGACGATGCTGCGCATCGCCTCTGGCGGGCAGGATCACGCGCCCGACCAGATGCTCGACGAGCTGGAGATCGCCGAACGCAACAAGGCGCGGTCGGCGGGACTCGCTGTCACCCAGACGCTGACGGTGCCGCCGCTGGCGTACCTGATCTTCGTCAGCGCGATCGCGCCGGAAGCCGACGCCTATCGCACCGCCTACGCGGGCGGACTGATGATGCTGGCCGCGATCCTCGCCGGTGGCTGTGCACCGGCGATGATCCTCGGCTGGACGCGACCGGACCCCGAACCGGAGTCGTGAACGAAATCGGGGCTGCGGCCTTCATCGCGGCAGCCCCGGTCATCGTCGAAGAACCGGCTCAGTAGCCCTGCATGACCTTGCGCAGCGCGTACTCGGTCAAGGCGACCAGTGCCTGCTTGGCCGGTTCCCGGCGACGGGCGTCGATCGACATGATCGGCACGTCGGCGGGAACCGCAAGCGCCTGGCGGATGTCTTCCAGGGGGTACTTCGGCGCATCGTCGAACTCGTTGAGCGCCACCAGGAACGGCAGCCCGCGGGCCTCGAAGTAGTCGACAGCGGCGAAGCTGTCTTCGAGCCTGCGGGTGTCGACCAGCACCACGGCGCCGATGGCGCCGCGGATCAGGTCGTCCCACATGAACCAGAACCGGTACTGGCCCGGCGTACCGAACAGGTACAGGACCAGGTCGTCGGCGAGGCTGATACGGCCGAAGTCCATGGCCACCGTGGTGGTCGACTTCTGCGGAATACCGGTCAGGTTGTCGATTCCGGTACTGGCGTTGGTGACCAACGCCTCGGTGCGCAGCGGAACGATCTCCGACACCGCACCGACCATCGTGGTCTTACCCACACCGAAGCCACCGGCGACAACGATCTTCGCCGAAGTCGGCTTGGCCGTGCGGGTGTCTACCTGCGCCGTCGAATCAAATACGCCGGAGTCCACTGAGAACCCTTTCGATCAGCTCGCGACGTTCATCGTCGCTGGAATCGTCTTTCAATGTTGCCGAAACCCGGACATGACCGGCCTCGATCAGATCGGCTACGAGTACCCGGGCCACCCCGATCGGGATGTACAGCTGGGCAGCTATCTCGGCAACGGACGGCGATTGCCTGCACAACTCCACGATGGACGTTTCGAGGTTGTTCAGTTCGTACTGCCGCTCCATGGCGACCGGATGCGATGCGACGAGTGCCTCCAGCGCCAACTCGACCGCCGGCCTGGTGCGGCCGGCAGTCAAGGAGTACGGGCGAACGAGGCTGGGCTCGGCGCTCCCCATGCGGTGATCGTCTATGTCCATCCCACCATCAGGAACCCATCGTGACGCGCGGTGTGGCCTGGACTGTCTGGCCAACGCGCTCGACCAGAAGTGCCATTTCGTAGCCGACCTGACCGATGTCACACGAGGTGTTGGTCAGGACAGCTAGGTAGGAGCCATCGCCGACTGCCATGAGCAGCAGGTAACCGTGCTCCATCTCGACGACGGACTGCAGTACCGTACCGCCTTCGAACAGATTCGACACGCCGACGGACAGGCTCGCCAGTCCGGCGGTGACGGCAGAGAGCTGCTCGGCACGGTCGACCGGGAGCTGAGCGCTCGCGGCCATCAAGAGTCCGTCAGCCGAGACCAGGACGGCATGGGCTACGCCAGGAACCTCGTTGGCGAAGTTCGAAACCAGCCAATCCAGCTGACGGTTCGTACCACCTAGATCGGGGTTCATCGGTCTCCTTTATCTCCGGTTAGGTTCATTGCCTTCATTGCGCGGCCATCCCGGACGCCCTGCTGATGACGACTCAGGCTGTTGCGGATCGTGGCGGGATCGCGTTGGGGCTGGGTGCGCTCGGCGGCGCCGCTCACACCACCCGGCACGAGCCTGCCGCCCGGACTGCGCTGTGGCAAGCCGGCGGCGGTACGGACCTCGGCCTGGGCTTCGCTGGCCGCACGAGCGGCCTGCCATCCCTCGTCACCGGGTGATTCGAAGGCGGCGGCCATCTGGTTGCGGTCGGAGTTCTCGTCCGTGAGCCACGCCGACATCATCTCGGCGAAGATCGGCGTTCCGCCCATCACGGAATCACCCTCGGGTGCCGGCTGCAACCTGGTCTGGAAGAACGACGCAGCCTTCTCCGGACTGGCCCGGAAGCTGTGCCGACCCGGATCACGCCCTGCCGACGCAGCGTTATCCGGCTCCGCAGGTTCCCGATCCCGTTGCGGCAGAGCCACTCCTGGCCCGGCGGTCGCCTGCGGTACAACACTAGCCCCGGGATCGCGCTGCGGCAGCCCATTCGGTGCAGCCGCACGTTGCGGCAGGCCGTTGGGCGCGTCCCGCCGCGGTTGCGCCGCGGCCGGATCCTGCTGCGGCGCAGGGGTTGCGCGCTGCGGCAGGCCATTGGCCGGACGGGCGGGCTGAGCGCGCGGCGGGAGTCCGTTGGCCGGATCACGCTGCGGCAGACCACCGGTCTGCTCACGCTGCGGCGACGGATCACGCTGCGGCAGCCCGGTCGACGGATCACGCTTGGGCAGTTCACCGGACGGATCGCGCTGCGTGAGCGGATCGAGCCTCGGCAGACCGCCGGACTGATCCCGATGCGGCAGCCGCGGTGTGGGTTCACGCTGCGGCAGACCGCCGGAGGCAGTGCCCCGCTGCGGGAGACCGGTCGACGAATCACGCTGGACCGGTTCGGAATCACGCTGCGGCGCGGCACTTCCCGGCGCACGCTGCGGCAATCCGGTCGGCTGGTCACGCTGCGGCAGACCCGTTACCGGATCACGCTGCGGCAGGCCGCCGGTCTGCTCCCGCTGCGGGAGCCCGGTCGACGGGTCGCGCTGCGGCAACCCACCGGTCTGATCACGCTGCGGTAGTCGCTGCGCCGGATCACGCTGTGGGAGACCGACAGAGGGATCACGCTGCGGGGCACCGTTGGCGCCGGGCGAACGCTGCGGCAGACCACCGGGGGTGCTCCCCCGCTGAGTCTGTGCCGCATCGCGCTGCGGCGCGGCGGGCGGCTGTGCGGAATCGCGCGAGGGCGCACCGCTGGCACCGGGCTGACGCTGCGGCAATCCGCCGCCGGTCTGCGCGAGCCCGCTCGGCTTCTGCTCGCCCTGACCCGGCCCGGCGGGCGGACGCTGCGGCCCGCCCGGTGCCAGATTGCGCTTGGGCAGGTTCGCCGCGGCGAGCTTGCCGCGCTGGGGCACGTTCGCCTGGCCCGGCGCAGGCGGACGCAGCGACGGCGACGACTGCTCGGTCGCGTCCTGTGCCGCACCCGCTGCCATCGAGTTACCCGGCTGACGCTGCGGCAACCCACCACCGGCACCCGCCGGGGTCGGCCCGCTGACGCCGGGATCCACGGTGACCATCACGTTGCCACCCGGGGTGCGGGTGATCGCGCGGGTCTGCATGGTGCTCGGCTGCTGCTGTGGGTTGGGCTGCGGCCGCTGCTGGTCCGGTGCGGGAGCCTGCTGCTGCTTCTGCAGCTGATGCGGCGGCACCACGGTCCCACCGGCACCCGAGACGATCAGGCCGACCGGCACGTGCACGGTGACGGTGACGCCGGGATCGCGGGCGGTATCGAAGGTCGGACGTAGTCGCACGGTGAGCCCGTGGCGCTCGGCCAGTCGGCCCACCACGAACAGGCCCATGTGGCGGGCGGTGTCGGGACCGGGCTCTGCGGTCTGCTCGAGCCGGTGGTTGATCTCCGACATCTCCGCGGGCGGCATACCGATACCGCGGTCGGCGACCTCGATCAGCAGACCCTGGTCGTGTGCCTGGGCGAAGGTGAACTTGACGTCGGTCTCCGGCGGGGAGGCCCGCAGCGCGTTGTCGAGCAGCTCGGCGAACAGGTGCGCCATATCGGAGGCGGCCGGTTCGACCAGCGAGCCACGCGGCGTGGCGCCGAGCTTGACCCGCTCGTAGTCCTCGACCTCGGAGATCGCGGCGCGCAGGACGTCGGCGATCTCGACCGGGGCCGACTTGGTGCGACGCTGTTTGGTACCGGCGAGAATCAGCAGGTTGTCACCGTTACGACGCATACGCGCCGCGAGGTGGTCGAGCCGGAAGAGGTTCTCGAGCAGGCGCGGGTCCTTCTCGTCGTACTCCATCGCCTCGATGAGGGTGAGCTGATGGTCGACGAGCGACTTGGACCGGCGCGCCAGGGTCTCGAACATGTCGTTGACCTGCGAACGCATCTGTGCCTGGTCACTGGCGAGGCGCAGCGCCTGCCCGTGGATATCGTCGACGGCGCGAGCCAGCTGGCCGATCTCCTCATCGGAGCGCACCGGCATCGGCTCGAGCGGCACGTCCTCGGGGGCGGCGCCGTTGCGGAGCTGGGCGACCTCGTGCGGCAGGTCGGATTCGGCGACGCGCAGCGCGGCGAGGCGAAGGCGGTGCAGCGGCACGATCATCGAGCGGGCGACGAACACGGCGAGCAACAGCGCGGCCAGGATCGTCGCGATGACGACCGCGGTGTAGGTCCAAGCGCCGGTGGCGGCCGAGCTGGCGAGGTCCTCCATGGCGATGTCGATCGCCTTGGTCGACTCGTCGACAGCGCCTTCGTAGGCCGCGATGCTGGTGTAGAGCGAGGTCTTGAGCTCGGTGACGGGCAACTGGCCTGCCGCGAACGCGGGACTGTCGAGCAGGCCGAGCCTGATGTCGACCTGCTTCTTGAGTTCGGCGATCACCGGGTCGCCGTCGGGGAAGCGGTTGGCGAGCACCTCGACCCGGTGCCGTTCGACAGCGACACCGGTGAGGTAGGTCTGAACGCCTTCTTCTTTGCCCTGCAGCATCTGGGCGATGCCCGCCAACTCGTCGACGAGCACCGTGCTGGTGTTGCGCAGGTCGACCAGACGAATCTTGTTCGCGTCCATCGCGGGGCTGCTCGCGTCGGCGAGTGTCGCTTCCACGATGCGGATGCTGTCGTTGTTCATCTCCGAGACCACGGCAAGTGACGGTTCGAAGACTGTCGTCAGGCCGGAGCCCTGCGCCTGCACCTTCTTGGCGTGGGTGAGCATGCGTCCGAACGCATCCTGCACCTCGGGCAGCCCGGAGAGCTGGTCCAGCGCCGCGTCGGCCTTGCCGATCACCCCATCGAGGCGCTGCAGGTCCTGCGGGGTCACCAGTGAGGCACCGGCCCCGTTCGGCACCATCTGGCTGCCGACCACCTGGGCCGTGACGGCGCTCAGCTGGCTGACCACCGGAATCGTGTCTACCTGCTCGTTGATACTGGACAGCCGATTGGCTTCCGAGAACTCCGAGGTAATTCGAGACACGCCGAGCCCGACCGCGACCGCGAGTGGCACGGCAAGCACGGCCGTAACCTTCCAACGCAGGTCCCAGTTGCCGAGCGCCCAGCGTTTGCTGCCGGACCTAGCGGCGTCACGCATCTCCCACTCACTTTCCAAACTGGCCTCGTACCGTGCGCCTGAAGCGAACCTCCACCGGCGCGATGGTGGCTCGCCAGTGGCTGCTGGCCGAGAACTACGGCTGGCCGAGAAATTGCGTCTACGACTGCCCGAATAAGTGACATCGGATTCTAACGGATCAATAACTTCTTGGGTGACTCCCGGTCGGGGTCCGCTCCATGACCAGCCTGTTGTAGGCAAAACCAAAGGTCGCGGCACCCCCTCGGGTGTCGCGTGAAGTCTGCCACAATCATCTGGATCTATCGAGCGGGCATCGAAGCGAGGCTAGGGAGTCACGGGGTTGGACACCGAACACGAGTACCGGCCGGTCTATCAGACCAGCCTGGTCGACCCAGCCGACTTCTGGTCCGCCGCAGCTCAGAGCATCGAATGGGATGTCGAACCGCAGCAGATCGTGGATGCCGCCGACAAGCGGTCGGCCCGGTGGTTCCCCGACGCCCGTCTGAATACCTGTGTGAATGCCCTTGACCGCCACGTCCGGGCCGGAACTGTCGACCAGGGTGGACACGCCGATCAGCCCGCCCTCATATATGCCTCCGCTATGACGGACACCACCACGATTTACACCTACGCCGAATTGCTCGACAAAGTCGCCGAGTTCGCCGGTGCCATGCGCGATCTCGGTGTGGTGGCCGGTGATCGGGTGGTGATCTATCTGCCGATGATCCCCGAAGCGGTGATCGCGATGCTGGCGTGTGCCCGCATCGGCGCGGTGCACTCGGTGGTATTCGGCGGCTTCGCCGCACCCGAGCTGGCCGCCCGCATCGACGACGCCGAGCCGGTCCTGATCGTCACCGCATCGGGTGGGCTCGAACCGAACCGCCGCATCGACTACCCGCCGATCGTGATCGCCGCGCTCGACCTCGCCGAGACCGCGTCGGTGCGCACGGTGATCGTCAAACAGCGCCCCGAGTTCCAGACGATCGAGTTCCCGGCCGCGCTGGCAGCCACCGACGTGCTGCCGTCCTCGGAGCAGACCGTCGCCGCCCGCTGGGTCGACTGGGATGCCTGCGTAGACGGCGTGGCGCCCGCCGATCCGGTCTCGGTCGCCGCCACCGATCCGCTCTACATCCTCTACACCTCCGGCACCACCGGAAAGCCGAAGGGCGTGGTCCGCGACAACGGCGGACACGCGGTCGCGCTGTCCTGGTCGATGCGCAATATCTACGACGTCGGCCCTGGTCAGGTGTTCTGGGCCGCCTCCGATGTGGGCTGGGTCGTCGGCCACTCCTACATCGTCTACGCGCCCCTGCTGGTCGGTGCGACGACCGTGCTCTACGAGGGCAAACCCGTCGGCACCCCCGACGCCGGGGCGTTCTGGCGGATCATCGACGAGCACAACGTGCGGGTGCTGTTCACCGCGCCGACCGCATTGCGCGCGATCCGCCGCGCCGACCCCGAGGCCACCGCGGCCCACCGCTACGACCTGTCCCGGCTGCGCGCGCTGTTCTGCGCGGGCGAACGCCTGGATCCGGCCACGTTCGATTGGGCCACCAACACCCTGCTCGCCGAGCATCCCGATACCCCCGTGGTCGATCACTGGTGGCAGACCGAGACCGGCTGGCCCATCTGCGCCGACCCGCTCGGCCTGCAGGAACTGCCGGTCAAACCCGGTTCGGCGAGTGTGCCGGTGCCCGGTTACCGGCTGCGCGTCCTCGACGCGAACGGCAACCCGGTACCCAACGGCACCGAGGGCAATATCGTCATCGGACTGCCCCTGCCCCCCGGCTGCCTGACGGGCCTGTGGCGCAACCGGGAGCGTTTCATCCGCTCATACCTGTCGGCCTTCCCCGGCCACTACCTCACCGGCGACTCCGGCTACTTCGACGAGGACGGCTACCTCTACGTCCTCGGCCGCAGCGACGACGTGATCAATATCGCCGGTCACCGCCTCTCGGCGGGCAGCATCGAGGCCGCCATCTCCGGGCACGAGGCCGTCGCCGAGTGCGCGGTGATCGGCATGCCCGACGAGCTCAAGGGCAGCCTCCCGCTGGCCTATGTGGTGCTCAAGCAGGGCGTCGACATCGATCAGCAGCAGTTGCGCGCCGAGCTCGACGAACGGGTGCGCAACCAGATCGGGGCGATCGCCAGCCTGCACGATTCGATCATCGTCACCGGCCTGCCCAAGACGCGTTCGGGCAAGATCCTGCGCAAGACGATCCGCCAGCTCACCGCCGGTGAACATGTCGAAACCCCGGCCACAATCGAGGATCCGCACGTCCTCACCGCCCTCGCCGACCGCATCCTCGCCAACCCACCGCTGGGGAACCCGCCGTCGGAGGTCACCAACGGCGATCCGGTCACTCCACCTGCGTAACTGCCCCACCTAGGATCACAGGGTGACTACCTCAACGGTCCTTGTCGTCGATGACGACGAGGACGTTCTCGCCTCGGTCGAACGCGGCCTGCGGCTGTCCGGCTTCCGGGTGCTGGTCGCGCGCGACGGCGGAGCCGCGCTGCGGGCGGTGTCCGAGCACGCACCCGACGCGGTGGTCCTGGACATGAACATGCCGGTCCTCGACGGTGCGGGCGTGGTCACGGCGTTGCGGGCGATGGGCAATGACGTGCCCATCTGCGTGCTCAGCGCCCGCGCCTCGGTGGACGACCGGATCGCGGGCCTAGAGTCGGGCGCCGACGACTACCTGGTGAAACCGTTCGAGCTGGCCGAACTGGTGGCCAGGATCAAGGCCCTGCTGCGCCGCCGCACCGACACGCCCGACCCCGTGGCACCGGGATCGCTGACTGTGGGTCCGCTGCTGATCGATGTGGCGGGTTATCGCGCACTTCTGCACGGGCGGGAAATCGAGCTCACCAAACGGGAATTCGAATTGCTGTCCACCTTGGCCCGCAATGCCGGTGTGGTGTTGACGCGTGAACGGCTGCTGGAATTGGTGTGGGGTTACGATTTCATAGCCGATACAAATGTGGTTGATGTGTTCGTCGGATACTTGCGCCGGAAACTCGAAATAGATGACACGCCAAGGATTTTGCATACGATTCGCGGGGTGGGTTTCGTACTCCGGGAATCGAAATGATCTCCGACCCACCGCTGAAACATCGTCGCAGACAATCCTTTTCGCTGCGGACAAGAGTCGCGGGAGCGGCTGCGGCCGGTGCGGTCATCATCGTCACGATCGCCGCTTTCGTTGGTTTTCAGGCAATCGAACGCAACAATGTCACCCAAACCGATCAGCAACTGGAAATCGCCTCGCGCATCGTGCTGATCGAGCCGGTGCTGGCCACCGGCTTCGTCAATCTGACCGGTTTGCAGAACACCATGGCGCTCACCGTGCGCGACAACGGCCAGGTGACCGCGTCGAGCTCGACCCAGCTGCCGGATCTACCGCCCGGCTCGCAGACCGTGGAGCTGCACGACCAGCCGTATCGGGTGCTCACCACCACCGAGAACCAGCCCGAAGGTCGCACGGTCTCGCTGGCCATTCCGACCACCGAGGCCACCAAAGCGACCGACGACCAGCAGCGTTGGGTGCTGGCGGGCGCGGCGATCGCGGTCGCGGCCGCGGCGGCGCTCGGCTGGTTGCTCGCCGGGCGCGCGGTCGGCCCGATCGTGAAACTGACCAGGCAGGTCTCCGCCGTCGGCGAGCCGGGCGAGGCCGCCCAACCGGTCGACGGTTCGGGTGTCGACGAGGCGGTGAAGCTGGCCGACGCGGTGAATACCATGCTGGCCCGCGTCGATCAGGCCCAGGCCGAGACCGCCGCCGCGCTCGAGACGGCCCGCGATTTCGCCGCCGTCTCCGCCCACGAACTGCGCACCCCGCTCACCGCGATTCGCACCGACCTCGAGGTCCTTCGCACCCTCGACCTCACCGACGAACAACGCCGCGAGATCCTCGACGACCTCGCCCGCAACGAAACCAGGGTCGAAACCACCCTGTCAGCGCTGGAACGACTCGCCCGCGGCGATCTCACCGCCGAAGCCGACCACGTCCCCACCGATGTCGCCGACCTGTGCGACCAGGCCGCCCACGACGCGATGCGCCACAACCCCGGCCTGACGGTGCGCATCGAGACCGACGCCGAACTCGTCACCCGCGGTCTGCCCGCCGGTCTGCGCCTGGCAGTCGACAACGCGCTCACCAATTCGGTGAAGCACGGCGGCGCCACCACCGCCGTGGTCTCGGCGCACCGCACCCCGTACGGCCGCATCGTGATCGCCGTCGACGACAACGGCACCGGCGTCGCACCCGATGAACGCGAGGCCGTCTTCGCGCGGTTCGCCCGCGGCGCCAACGCCACCAAGGGCGGTTCGGGTCTCGGCCTCGCGCTGGTCGCCCAGCAGGCCCAGCTGCACGGCGGACTGGCGTACTTCGAGGACAGCCCGCTCGGCGGCGCCCGGCTGGTCATCGACCTGCCGGTCCGACCCGCCGACGCAAAAGCCCCGCACCCGCGATGATCGCGGGCGCGGGGCCGAGGGTGCGCGCTACCTACTTCTTGTCGTTGTGCTCGAACGCGCCCTTCACCTTGCCCGCCGCGCGCTCGGCGGCGTCTTTCACGCTGGCCGCTGCCTTCTTCGCTTCCGCCTCGATCTTCTCGGCCTCGGCTTTGGCCTTGGCTTTCACATCGTCGGTGTCGGACATCGAACCTCCACTCTCGTGAGTTCCGCGCCGGACCGGCACGGGTGAAGACACTCGCGAGAATACCGCAGCAACCGTTCAGCCACCGTTATCGCGGACGTCACGTCCACCGTGTTCACAGCCTCCGGTCAGCCCTGACAACCCGACCAGACCGTCTTCGGCATCGAGCTGGCCAGGTGCTCCTCCACGTTGTGGATGCGGGCGTCGATTTCGGCCCAGCCCAGGTCCTCGCCGTATCCGGGCGAATAGACGGTCTTGTACTGGTCGTCGGTTCCGGAGATCAGCTCCTCGGCGCGCATCAGCACCCCGCAGTTCCCGCTCTCGAACACCAGCCGCACCGTGCATGCCGGCTCGAAGAGGCTGGCCGAGCCCAGATTGATCGGCTCGGGGAAGCCCGCGTCGCAGGCAGCAAGGGCCGCGCTCTCGGCGGCACCCTTGTCCGCGTGGTCGCGGATCTCGAAGAACCGGTCCGGGGACAGGTGGGAATTGACGACGACCGTCCACAGGGTCGGGTCGGCCTGCGCGGTGCCCGCGCCGATCACCGGACCGGCGATGGCGGCACCCACCAGGAGACTGATCGACACCGCTGACTGAAACTTCACTACGTTCTCCGAACCACTCGACGCCGAACTTCTGTGTCGGCAACCGAGCAGAGTAGCAAGCGAGAACCAGGTGCGCGCAATATCCGAATTCCTCACTGACACAACAGATTCCAGCTGTGTCATGGCACAAAAAGCGAAAGCCCCACAGCCGCGGTATGCGTGGCTGTGGGGCATCAGCGAACGATCAGGCGAGCCCGGAGATCAGGGGAGAACCTGGGGGATGGACTCCGGGATCACCAGGCCGATGACCGCGCCGAGGACCGCGCCCGTGAGCGCCATGGAGACGCCCGAGGAGAAGGCGCAGAAGAAGTAGCCGATGATGAAGGCGGCCAGGGCGGGGATGCACAGGATGGCGGCGGTCAGGAAGCCGATGGTGGCGCCCGCGGCCGCACCGTTCTGGACCGGGTCGTGGTTGAGCGCCTCCGGCTTGGTAGCGATGTCCTTCAGCTCGGCAGTGGTGGCGGCGGACAGCTGCGGGGCGATCTGCAGCGTGCGGCCGTCTTCGGAGATGACCGAGGCCAGCGCGACGTTGTTGCCGCCGGTGGTGGCCAGGGTCAGCGGCAGCTCGCTCACCTTGGCGCCGGTGGCGGAGATGACGGCGACGTTGGTGGAATCGGGCGAGAGCACGAACCGGCCGTTGTCGACGGTCGCGGAGATGGTGCGCAGGTCCGGCGAGACGGTGGTCTTGTAGCCGACGCCGTCGGCCGCGCCCTCGCTACCCAGTGCGGTCGCGATCTCGGCCTGACGCTCGACGGTGACGTCGGCGGCCGCGGTGCCCGTGGTGACGAGCGAGGTGGCGACGACCAGTGGCAGTGCGGCGAAGACCGCGCGGCGAGTGATGTTGAGGCTGAACATGTTTCGGTGCTCCCTCCCGATGCTTCCGAAGAATCCCCGAACCCCCCGGACGAATCGAAAAAATCTCGATGTCGATTGACTCGAGAGTTGTACCGAACCACCAATGGTTTGCGAAACATGTTGTGACACATGGCATAGTTTGAACCAGCAGCTATCGATCAGCGATCGAGCACCGAGCCCGGCGGGCATCCTGACAGCTACCCGCGCCCCGGTCTTCCTCAATGAACTCTCAGAGAGCTCCCACATCCAGCAACCGAATCGGGGGTTACCGTCGCCGATGTGATCGACAAACGCGTTCGTCTGCTCTGCCTCACCACCGCCATCGCGCTGGCGGGCGGTCTCGTCGCCTGTGCGGGCAACGACGCCGCGCCGACCGGGATCGCGCTGGTCAACGCCGATTCCGGACCCACCGGTGAGCGGGTGGTCAAGGCCGTGCAGGACGCGGGCGGCTACGAGTGGACCGTGGCGAAGCCCGGCGAGATCGACGCCGACGACTACGCCGCCGTGATCACCCTGCCCGCCGACCTCACCTCGTCGATGGCGACCCTCGCCACTCCCGAACCCAAGCGCGCGAAGGTCACCGTCACCACCCACGACGGCGCCGATGCGTTCACGGTGAACGGTGCGGTCGACGCGGTGACCCACCGGATCGGCGCGTCCGGCGTCGACGCGGCACTGGCCGCGGTCTCGCAGGCACGCAACCAGATGACGTCGGTGCAGTTCACCGCCCAGCTACTGAGCGCGGGCGTGAACGCCGCAGCCGACGGCGCGGGCCAGTTCAGCGGCGGCGCCCAGGAGATGCTCGGGTTCCTCGATTATGCGAAAGAGGGTGCGGGCCAGCTCACTTCGGCCATCGAGCTGCTGAACCAAACGGTCGACGGCGCCGCCAAGCAGGCCAACCAACTGGCCGACGCCCTCGGCGCCACCGGCGTCACCATCGCCGGCGTCCAGAGCAGCGCGGCCGCCATGGGCTCCGGTCTCGACCAGGTCCTGCCACTCCTGAAAGCCCTCCCCTTCTCCGGCGACCCCCAACTCGCCGACATCATCACCAAACTCGAAGCCCTACGCGGTGTTTCGACCCAGGCAGGCACCCAGCTCGAGGGCTTGAGCGAATTGACCGGCGCCGCAGTCGATCCCAACACCGACCTCGGCACCCTGCTGCGCACCGTCGTCGCCCGCCTCAACAGCGCCCGCGACCAACTCACCCAGGGCGCCGAACTCGCCAAGGGCCTCCCCACCCTCGCCGAACAGGGTGGCGCCCAACTCCTCTCAGCCGTCGAACAACTCACCGGCGGCGTCGGCGCCCTGCAGAACATCGTCGGCAACCTCAACAACCAAACCGCCAAGGCGCTAGAGGCTCTGCCCCCGCGCGGCCAGTCCCAGCAGTCCGCCCTGGCGCTGGCGCTGACCGACCCGGTCGAAGTCGTCCGGGAGTGAAAGCCCCTCTCCGCTAATGTCATCGGCGAAAGGGGGCCGCCATGACCGACCAGACCTCCAGTTCCCCGCCGCCCATTCCGCAGCCGCCGAGCGCTGGGCCGCAGCCGTACCAACCCGCTCCCGCGCCCTACGGGAACTGGCAACAGCCCGGTTTCGGATACCCGACGCCCACCGGCCAACAGCCCAACCCGGGTTACCCACCCACGCCGCGGCCACCCCGGCGATGGATCTGGCCGGTGGTCGCCGCCGTCACGGCTGTTCTCGCGGTGGTCGGCTGGGCGACCGCGGGCACCCTGCTGCTCGAAGAGGACCCACCGGCAACCGTCCAACCCGCGGACCCGTCGATCGCCCGCGATGCCGCACGGGAGGCGGCGCGCACCGCGGCCTGCGACCTCACCAACGCGATGTCGAGCTATGACCACACCAACCTCGGCGGGTACAAGTCCGCCATCGATCAGTGGACCACCGGCCAGTTGCGCACCGATTTCGACAGCGGATGGCCCGCGCTCCAAGCCGCGATGACGCAGGCGCAGGTGACATCCCAGGTGGAGCACCTCGATTGCCTGTACAAGTCCGGCGAGGGTGACCGGATGACCGTCGTCGCGGTGTTCCAGCAGGTCCGAACCAGCCTCACCCAAACGACGCCCCAGAAGATGATGATGATCGTCTACAACAGCATGGTGCTGACCGACGGCCGATGGCTGGTCGAGAAGATCGACTCGCCGTTCGTGAAATAGCAGCACGGCCCGGTCGAATTCGACCGGGCCGCAATGTTTTTCACGCTCAGGGCAGGACCTGCGGGATGATGTCCGGTGCTGCTACCCCGACCACAGCGCCGATCAGCGCGCCGATCAAGGCGTTCGGCAGACCCACCAGCCCGACGCACGGCAGGTAGAGAATCATCGTGGTGATCATCGGGATGCACACGACCGCCGCGACGATCGCGCCGATACCCGCACCGATGGCGGCCGCGTTCTGGACCGGGTCGGGGAACTGCGCGGTCGGCGTGGTCGCGATGGTCTTCAGTTCGGCGCTCGCCGCTTCGGTGGGCCGCGGCGTCACCGTCACACTGCGCCCGTCGGCCGCGATCTCGGTGGCCAGGGCGATCACATTGCCGCTGACGGTGGTGAACGAGGTGGGGATCTCCCCGATCGGATCGCCGGTCGCCGACTCGACGACAACCCGGCTCGAGTCGGGCGCGAGCAGAAAGCGCCCCTCGTCGACCGAGGCGGACACGGTCCGCAGGTCCGGCGCGACGGCCGTGCGGTAACCCTCCCCCACGCTCGCCAGCCCGGCCGCATACTGCGTCTGCTGGTCGGCCTCCGCCGAGCACACTCCGGCCCCGGCGAGCCCCACCGCAATGGGCAGCGCCACCGCAAGCGCGCGGCGAACAACCTTGTGTTGGAACATGATCGAGAATCTCCCTCCCGAAACTCCCGAAGAACCCGGCCCCGGGCGAATCGAACAAGTCACTGTCATGGACAACGCATTGGAAACGAATCACGCGGGAGCGCAAGCTCCGTCATACGCGGGGCACATTACCCGGCGGCGCGCGAGCGCCGAACCCTTACCCCGCAAACAGCAACGGCCCGTACCTCCCTCAGGAGATACGGGCCGCGGAAAGCTTCAGATCAGCCGGCGTTGAGCAGGTCGATCACGAAGACCAGGGTCTTGCCCGAGAGGGCGTGGCCCGAACCGGCGGGGCCGTAGGCCAGCTCCGGCGGGATGACCAGCTGACGGCGGCCGCCGACCTTCATGCCGGGGATGCCGTCCTGCCAGCCCTGGATCAGGCCGCGCAGCGGGAAGGTGATGGATTCGCCGCGGTCCCAGGAGGAGTCGAACTGCTCACCGTTGTCGAACTCGACGCCGACGTAGTGCACCTCGACGGTGCCACCGGGCACCGCTTCCTTGCCTTCGCCCTCGATGAGGTCGGTAATGACGAGCTCGGTGGGCGCGGGGCCCTCCTGAAAGTCGATCTCCGGCTTGGTCATGCGGGCTATCCCCTTCGATAGATTGCGTTCACCAACAAAGTGTCCAACAGCAGCTGGTCGAAACTAGCGGCTGCCGATTTCGTAGTAGTCACGCTCACCGTAGCCGGTGTAGATCTGACGCGGGCGCCCGATCTTGAGCGGCTCGGAGTGCATCTCACGCCAGTGCGCGATCCAGCCCGGCAGGCGACCCATCGCGAACAGCACGGTGAACATGCGGGTCGGGAAGCCCATGGCGCGGTAGATGACGCCGGTGTAGAAGTCGACGTTCGGGTACAGGCGACGCGACACGAAGTAATCGTCGGTCAGCGCGGCTTCTTCGAGCTGCTTGGCGATGTCGAGGAGCTGGTCGTCGCCGCCGATCTTCGACAGGATCTTGTCGGCGGCCTGCTTGACCAGCGTCGCGCGCGGGTCGTAGTTGCGGTAGACGCGGTGCCCGAAGCCCATGAGCTTCACGCCGTCTTCCTTGTTCTTGACCTTGCGGATGAATTCCTTGACGTCGCCGCCGTTGGCCTTGATGTCGTCGAGCATCTCGAGCACGGCCTGGTTGGCGCCGCCGTGCAGCGGGCCCCAGAGCGCGTTGATGCCGCCGGACACCGAGGTGAACAGGTTGGCGTCGGAGGAGCCGACGAGGCGCACGGTCGAGGTGGAGCAGTTCTGCTCGTGGTCGGCGTGCAGGATCAGCAGCATGTCGAGCGCGGCGGCGACCTCGGGGTCGACCTCGTACGGCTCGGCCGGGAACCCGAAGGTCATCCGCAGGAAGTTCTCGACCAGCGACAGCGAGTTGTCGGGGTAGAGGAACGGCTGACCGACCGACTTCTTGTACGAGTAGGCCGCGATGGTCGGCAGCTTCGCCAGCAGGCGGATGGTCGACAGTTCGACCTGCTCGGGATCGCGCGGGTCCAGGGAGTCCTGGTAGTAGGCCGACAGCGCGTTCACCGCGGACGACAGCACCGGCATCGGGTGCGCGTTGCGCGGGAAGCCGTCGAAGAACCGCTTCAGGTCCTCGTGCAGCAGGGTGTGGCGACGGATGCGATCGGTGAAGTCGTCGAGCTGAGCCTGGGTCGGCAGCTCGCCGTAGATGAGCAGGTAGCTGACCTCGATGAAGGTCGAGCGGCCCGCCAGCTGGTCGATCGGGTAACCGCGGTAGCGCAGGATGCCCGCTTCACCATCGATGTAGGTGATGGCCGACTTGGTCGACGCGGTGTTCATGAAACCGGGGTCATAGGTGACGTAACCGGTGCTGGCCAGCAGCTTGCCCAAGTCGAGCCCGTCGTTACCCTCCGCGGCCTTGGTGACCGAGATCGGGAACTCGCCACCGGGGTACTGCAGTACCGCCTTGGCGTCTTCGGTGACGTTGGTGATGTTCTCAGCGGGCACGGAAGGATCCCTCTCAGGCTAGTTGAGATTCTCGCCGAGCCCTGAAACCCGACGCCGAACCGTGCGCCGTCTGCGGTCGGCAGACGGCGCGCTTGGTGTAACGCTAACTGTTGTTCGGTCGAGACAAGCAATCAGGGTTGCCCTGTCCTGTTCTCACATCGGCCGTGTGCGGCAGTGAGGTCGGGGACCTGCGCCGATCCCATTTTCCGGACCGCTGTCCGCACGGTTTACCGCGCCGCGGCGACTGACGGGCTCGATATGTGAATCAGGGTGGCGCACAACTCATTTCACTGCCGACGCGGAATGCGCGCGAGCCACTCGATATCGGACGAACGCGGGGAAGGCCAGCGCGGCCAGCACCACCCCGATCACCACCAGCACGCCGCCACCGGCAGCAGCTACAGCAGTACCCATGCTCGCCGCCGCGAAACCGTGGGAAACATCACCGATCCGTGGCCCACCTGCGACGACCACGATGAACACACCTTGCAGCCGCCCGCGCATCTCGTCGGTGGACACATTCAGCAGCATCGCCGTGCGAAACGCCGCCGACACCATGTCCGCCGCGCCGCCGAGCGCCAGGAACGCGACCGCGATCCACAGCCACACCCCCAGCGCGAACCAGCGTCCGGCCAACGCCACCGCCAGCCCGAACCCCACCATCGTCACACCCCAGATCGCGATGCACACCAGCACCGCCAGCCCCTGCCTGCGCACCCGCGGAATCCACCCGGAGAACACCCCGCCCAACACCGACCCGACCGCCATCGCCGCGAACAGCAACCCGAGCGCCACCCCGCCTTCCGCCGGATCGTGGAAGGTCTCGTGCGCGATCTGCGGATACAGCGCGCGGGCCATCCCGAACACCATGGCGATCAGGTCGACGACGAACGAGGCGAGCAGGATGCGCTGCCCCGCGAGATAGCGGAAGCCGTCGAGCACGGTGCGCAACCCGGCCCGCCGCTGCTCACCGGTCGGCGGGAACGCGGGCAACTGCCAGACCGCCCACAGCGTCGCGAGCAGGGCGATCGCATCGATCAGATACAGCGTGGACAGCCCGATCACCGGGATGAGCAGCCCGGCCAGCACCGGGCCGACGATCGCTCCCGCCTGGATCACGGTCATGCTCAGCGAACTGGCCGAGGCCATCTGCTCCGGCGGCAGCAACCGGGCGATCAGGGCGCTGCGGGTGGGCTGATTGACCGCGAAGAACGCCTGCTGGGTGGCGAACAGCCCGAGGATGAGCCACACATTGTTCAGCCCGAGCGCGGCCTGCGCCCAGAACGCCACCGCGGTCAGACCCGTGCCGGCCGTGGTGATGACGAGCAGCTTGCGCCGATCCATCACATCCGCGAGGGCCCCACCCCACAGCCCGAACACCACCAGCGGAATCAGCCCGAACAACCCCGCCAGCCCGACATAGCCGGAACTGCCGGTGATCTGAAAGATCTGCTGCGGCACCGCGACCACCGAGAGCTGCGCGCCGATGACCGTGACGATATTGGTGGTCCACAGCCTGCGATAGTCGCGATTGCGCAGGGGTTCGGTGTCGGCGAGCAGCTTCACTCAGCGCAGGTTAGCCACTACTCGGCGGTCATCCCATGTTTGCGCTCGGTGACATAGGCCACCTCGTGTCACGGCTGCAAACGTTCGACTGTTGTGTTCTCGCCGTCGATCCGCACCACCACGCGATTGTGCAGTCGGCCGCGCCTGCCCTGCCAGAACTCCACCTCGTCGGGACACAGCAGGTACCCGCCCCAGAACGGCGGCACGGGGATGTCGTCCACATCGGCGAATCGGGCGGTGGTCTCGGCGAGCGTGCGGTCAAGTTCGGCGCGTGATGCCACCGGCTGTGACTGTTGCGATGCCCACGCGCCCAGCCGCGATTCCCGTGGCCGTTGGGCCCAATAGGCCGCCGTAACCTCGGCCGACACCCGCTCGGTCACCCCGCGCACATGCACCTGTCTGGCCAGCGCGGGCCAGACGAAACTCGCCGCCGCGTACGGGTCGGCGGCGAGTTGGGTGCCCTTGGCCGATTCGTAGTTCGTATAGAAGGTGACGCCCTCGGGCGAGAGTCCCTTGCACAGAACCGTCCGCGCCACCGGTCGCGGGACCGGACCGGCGAGTGAGACCGTCGCGAGAACCATCGCGTTCGGCTCGGCGACGCCGAGGGTCCGCGCCTCGTCGATCCAGCGGCGCAGCAACGGTTCCCAGCCGTCGGCGACCCAGCTCGGATCCAGGTCCGCGTCGGCGGCGGGGACCGTCAGCGGGTCGCCGTAATCCACGCGCATCGTGGCCAGATCGGCCACCGGCCGGGCACGGGGGTCATCCATGCGATCGACCGTACTGCAGGCGCCCGACCTCACAGCTCGAGCATGCAGGGCCGGAGCTGCCGTCAGGCCTGGACGGGTCTATGGTCATCCACAGATCGGCATGCCCCTGCAAGGAGAGTCAACTGTGACCACCAGCGCGGTACCCCAGGATTTCGTCAGCGGATTGGAAGGCGTGGTCGCCTTCACCACCGACATCGCTGAGCCGGACAAGGACGGTGGCGCCCTGCGATATAGGGGCGTCGACATCCAGGATCTAGTCGCCGACCGGGTAACTTTCGGCGATGTGTGGGCCCTGCTGGTCGACGGCGAATTCGGTCGCGGCCTGCCGCCCGCCGAGCCGTTCCCGCTGCCGGTGCACACCGGTGACGTGCGCGTCGACGTGCAGGCGGGCCTGGCCATGCTCGCCCCGATCTGGGGCTACGAGCCGCTGCTCGACATCGACGACGAGACCGCCCGCGACAACCTCGCGCGCGCCTCGGTGATGGCGCTGTCGTACGTGGCGCAGTCCGCGCGCGGCATCTATCAGCCCGCCGTTCCGCAGCGCAAGATCGACGAGTGCGACACCGTCACCGAGCGCTTCATGACCCGCTGGAAGGGTGACCCGGACCCGCGCCACACCGAGGCCATCGACGCCTACTGGGTCTCGGCCGCCGAGCACGGCATGAACGCCTCCACCTTCACCGCCCGCGTCATCGCCTCCACCGGCGCCGACGTGGCCGCCTCGCTGTCCGGCGCGATCGGCGCCATGTCCGGCCCGCTGCACGGCGGCGCCCCGGCTCGCGTGCTCCCGATGATCGAAGCGGTCGAGAAGTCCGGCGACGCACGGGCATTGGTCAAGGGCATCCTGGACCGCAAAGAGAAGCTGATGGGCTTCGGCCACCGCGTCTACCGTGCCGAGGACCCCCGCGCCCGCGTGCTCCGCGCCACCGCCAAGCGCCTCGACGCCCCCCGCTACGAGGTGGCCGCCGCCCTCGAACAGGCCGCCCTCGCGGAACTGCGCGAACGCCGCCCCGACCGCGCCATCGAAACCAACGTCGAATTCTGGGCCGCGGTAATCCTCGACTTCGCCGAGGTCCCCGCCCACATGATGCCCGCCATGTTCACCTGCGGCCGCACCGCCGGCTGGTGCGCCCACATCCTCGAACAGAAGCAGCTGGGCAAGCTGGTCCGCCCCGCCGCTATCTACACCGGCCCCGCGCCGCGCACCCCGGAAGAAGTCCCGGGCTGGTCCACCATCTCGCAGGCCTGAATCATCGAACCGGGTGCCGATCTCCGGCGCCCGGTTCTTTTTCAGCTACTTGCACGCTCTAACGATTGACCTGCGGGGACGTGTCCGGTGCGCGCAGGATACGAATCAGCGATAACATCCCAGCGAATATTTTCGTTAGGGGTGAGTTGTGCACAGCAATGGTTGGTCGCGGCGGCAGCTGTTCGGGGCGTGTGCTGCTCTTACGGCCGGGTTCGCTACGGGGTGTGGCGCCGCGCAGGGGGATTCGGTGGAAATCGCCGAGGTCGAGGCCACGTCCGTGGAGTCCGTGGCACCGATGACCGCGCGGTCGATTGCGACCCCGGAGCTGATGCCTGCCGTCTCCCCTGCCCAGGTGGCGGCCCGGCATGCGGGCAGTGCGCCGCAACAGTGGGGTGTCGACCTGCCCGGTATCACCAGCAGTTTTCCGGTCGGCGGTAAACAGTTCGCGCTCACGTTCGACGCGTGTGGTGGGCACGGCAACAGTGATATCGACCAGGCGCTGATCGACCTGTTGATCGCCGAGCAGGTCCCGGCCACCCTGTTCCTCAACAAGCGGTGGGTCGATGCCGATCCGGCTCGGGTGCAGCTACTGGGTGCGAATCCCCTTTTCGAGCTTGCCAACCACGGTTCCGCGCACAAACCGCTCTCGGTCTCGGGTCGTTCCGCGTATCAGATCCGGGGCACCGCGTCCGCTGAGGAGGCCGTGTACGAGGTGTGGGAAAACCACCAGCGGATCACCGAACTCACCGGTCGCGCGCCCCGCTTCTTCCGCACCGGCACCGCCCACTACGACGAGGTGGCTGTCGCGATCGTCAACGAATTGGGCGAGACCCCACTGGGTTTCACCGTGAACGCCGACTTCGGGGCCACCGCGTCCGCGGCCCAGGTCCAACGGGCGATGAGCGCGGCCGCGCCCGGGGGTATCGCCCTCGCCCACATGCACCGCCCCCGATCGGGCACGGCGGCAGGCATGGCGGCGGCGCTACCGGCTCTGCGCGCCGCGGGCTTCACGTTCGTCCACCTGTAGCGCTAGCGCGTCAGTGCCGCGAAATCGATGGCGACCGACGCCCCACGATCGACCGTGAAGAACGCTGCCGCCAACCGCGTCCCGAGTTCGATCTGCCCGATGGCGCTCAACGGGACCGGCGCAATCAACCGCACCCGCCACGGCAACGGCTCGTCCCAAGCCCGCATCTCCAGATCCAGCCGGAGCACCGGATCGTCGCGTCCGGTGTAGTCGGCCGCGATCGGCGCGACCGCGAGCACGGTCGCCTCGGCTCGTCGACCGTTGGCCAGGATCTTGGCGGCCGCCTTACGCCCGGACTCCGCTATCTCGGGGACGAACAGCACCACCCGCTCCCGATCCCCCGGATCGACCCGGCACCCGACCACGTCCCCGGCCTGCATCCACTCCAGATCCTGGCTACGAACCCGCTGCCGGACCCGCGCGTCGTAGGCCAACTCCCCCGGTACCGAAACCCGCACGCTGAACCGATACCCGCCCTCACCTCGCCGAGTCCGCACGGACAGCACGCTCGCCATCGCGGGCAACCCCCTGATCAGCAGTTCCCGCCGCGCCCCCTCCGACAGCAACCCGGGCCGACGCCCGAACGCCCACACCCACCGGTCGAGCATCGTCCGCCCGGAGTCGACCGCAACAAGGCTCATAGCAGGAGAGTAGTGCGAAGTGGCTGTCAGCAAGGGCAAATTCCCCGCACTCCCGCGCAGCGCCACCCACCCCGACCGTCGTCATCGGCCCACCACTAAACTCGCCCGTATGACCAGTGCGTTCCCGACCATTCCCGCCGACCTCAAGCCCGCCGACGGACGGTTCGGCTGCGGCCCGTCCAAGGTCCGCCCGGAGCAGCTGCAGTCCCTGGTGACTGTCGGTGCCTCGGTGTTCGGTACCTCGCACCGCCAGAAGCCGGTCAAGGACGTGGTCGCCCGCGTGCGCAACGGCCTGCGTGAGCTGTTCTCGGTGCCCGACGGCTACGAGGTCGTGCTGGGCAACGGTGGCACCACCGCGTTCTGGGACGCCGCCGCGTTCGGCCTGATCCGTGAGCGTTCGCTGCACCTGACCAACGGTGAGTTCTCCTCGAAGTTCGCCTCGGTGGCCAAGGGCAACCCGTTCATCGGCGACCCGATCGTCGTGAAGGCCGAGCCGGGCAGCGCGCCCGAGCCCGTGTCGGACCCGAGCGTCGACCTCATCGGCTGGGCCCACAACGAGACCTCCACCGGTGTGTCCATCCCGGTGTCGCGTCCGGTCGGTTCGGAGAACGCCCTGATCGCCATCGACGCCACCTCCGGCGCGGGCGGCCTGCCGGTGAACATCGCCGACTCCGACGTGTACTACTTCGCCCCGCAGAAGTGCTTCGCCGCCGACGGTGGCCTGTGGATCGCGATCATGAGCCCGGCCGCGCTGGCTCGCGTCGCCGAGATCAAGGAGTCGGGTCGCTGGACCCCGGAGTTCCTTTCGCTGCCGATCGCGGTCGACAACTCCTCCAAGGACCAGACCTACAACACCCCGGCGCTGGCCACCCTGCTGCTGTTCGCCGATCAGATCGAGTGGATGAACGCCAACGGCGGCCTGGACTGGACCGTGAAGCGCACCCTGGATTCGTCCTCGCGTCTGTACTCGTGGGCCGAGTCGAGCTCGTTCGCCACCCCGTACGTGTCGAACCCGGCGCACCGCTCGCAGGTCGTGGGCACCATCGACTTCGACGACGCCGTCGACGCCGCTCAGGTCGCCAAGATCCTGCGCGCCAACGGCATCGTCGACACCGAGCCCTACCGCAAGCTGGGCCGTAACCAGCTGCGCGTGGGCATGTTCCCGGCGATCGATCCGGAAGATGTTTCGCAGCTGACCCGTTCGATCGACTGGGTCGTCGGCCAGCTCTGAGATAAGACCGACATCGGCCGGTGTGCGGTGAACTTTTTACAGTTCGCGCACACCGGCCTTGTCTTGTCCGACAAGGCACACATTCGCAATATTCGCCCAGTTTCGGCAGATCTCGGTACCGAGATTTGATGTTGATCTATCACCAAAACCCCTGCACACAAGCAGAATTCGTGCGGTGAGCCGATCAGATTAGCCCCCTGGGCACCCGTCGCGCGCGATTTAAGTCGTGCGTGTCTGCTGCGGTGGCCAAGTAATGTGCACTACTGTCAAGGAAAGTGGGCGGTGTCGTAGCCGACGCGATAGGGAGGTAACGGTGCGTGAACTTCGAGTGATCGGGGTGACGCCCGACTCCACGGCCATCGTGTGCAGCGACACCGAGTCCGGCACCAAGTTCCGGTTGCCCGCCGACGACAAGCTCCGCGCGGCGGCGCGCGGCGACCTCGCACGATTCGGCCAGATCGAAATCGAAACGGAGGCGACTATGCGTCCTCGCGATATTCAGGCCCGTATTCGCGCTGGAGCGTCCGTCGAGCAGGTCACGGCAGAGTCCGGTATGCCGGAATCCAAAGTCGAACGTTTCGCCTACCCCGTCTTGCTCGAGCGCGCTCGCGCCGCCGAACTGGCACAGAAGGCGCATCCGGTGCGCCCTGACGGCCCTTCGGTGGAGACGCTGCACGAGATCGTCACCGCGGCTTTCGCCGAGCGCGGTCACACCATCGAACAGGCAGAGTGGGATGCCTGGAAAGACGAAAAGGGGTTCTGGGTCGCTCAATTGCAGTGGCGGCACGGTCACTCCGAGATCGCCGCGCACTGGCGCTACCAGCCCGACGCACACGGCGGCTCGGTGTCCCCGCTCGACGATCCGGCCAACGACCTGATCGATCCAGACTTCGGTCGCGCCCTGCGTGGGCTGGCGACGATCCTGCCGACGCCGGTTCCGGCCGCGTCGCCGGTGATCGAACCGCCGACCCCGGTGGAGCCGCGTCCGCGCGAGCAGATCGCCGCGCCTGCGGCCCGCCCGCAGAGTCGTCCGGCGCCGAACGTGGACGAGTACTACGAGCAGCGTCAGGTGGCGGCAGGCGGTGGGACGGCGGCGATTCCGTCCGCGCCGATCCCCGCGGCCCCGATCCCCGCTGCCACGCCGAAGCCCGCGGCTCCGAAGCCCGCGGCCGCGATGCCCGCCGCTCCGATGCCGACCGCGCCTGCTGCGCCGAGTCAGCCTGCTGCGCAACAGGACAAGCCCGCGGAGGAGCCGGTGACCGAGAAGCCCGCGCCGAAGCCCGCACGGACGAAGCGTGGCAAGGCGCCCATGCCATCGTGGGAAGACGTCCTGCTCGGCGTCCGCAGCTCCGGCAACTGAAAGCGCGCGGCCACATCCCGCAAGAACATGGGTAACTCACCGGGTACGAGCCAACTTACGCAACTCTAAAACCGCTGGGCGCCAATGTTAGATGCCCCGCACCTGGGTCTGGCCTGAATATCCGGGGAGGCGGAACAGGAGGTGGCTCGTGGCAGCAGCTTCGACGCTTTGGTACGTCGATACACCAGATCCCATTGCGGTGCTTCGAGGTCAGGTCGAGTCCGATCCTGTTGCGGCGGCGGCGTTGGCCGGGCAGTTGTACGAGGACCACGATGTTCGCCCGCACATGGTCGGGACGCTGGCGGGGTGTGCGGCGCCGGACCGGGATGAGGTCTATATCGGGTGTTATCCCGGGTTGACAGTGGTGTGTACCGCCGAGGCCGCGCTGGTGCGGCCGACGAAACTGCCCGATCTGCTGGTCCGCCCGCTCGCTTCCGAGCACACCTATCTCGTGTCCTACGACCGGAAACTGCACTGGGGTGCGTTCGCGCATTGGGAGCGCGGCGAATTCCGGCGCTCGTTCAGTTCCACCCGGGTCGATATCGTCGAGAACGAAGGGCTGCCGATGGTGTGGGAGCGGACGTTCTGGGCCGGTGAGCATCCGGTGCCGTGGCGGGGCGAGGACCGTCCCGAACCGCAGTCGCTGCCGTTCGATCCGCCGGATTTCGCCGATGCCGCCAATGACCAGTGGCTCGGTTTCCGCTACCTGACCCCGGCCGCACCCGGCCAACTCACCCCTGGTGACCTCGCGGTCTGCGGTTTCACGCTGTACCCGAAAGGCCAGGCTCCCGAGCAGAAGTCCGCGCTGGTCGCCAGCCCCGGTGCGGCGACGCGACGCAAGCGCGGACTGTTCGGGTGGCTGCGCGGTGCCGATCGGGTGCGGTGAATCAGCCGAGTACGTACACGATCGCGGCGATCCACCCGAGCACCACCGCCGCGGCCGCGCCGGCCAGCACCCACCGCACCACCGGCGTGTACCGCCACCGCCACGCCGTCGGCGCCACCCCGACCGCGGCCACCACGTTCACCCCGATCGCCAGGAACGGGTTGACCGCGGCCAGCGCACAGGCGAAGGCGTACACCGCCACCCCGCCGAGCACCGCGACCAGCGCCGCGACGGTGCCGCCCGCCGCCCACGGCACCGAATCCGTTTGCGCCCGATAGGGTCCCTCGCATTCCTGGCTCATGACGTGCGCACTCGCTCGTAGAAGGCCATCGCCGCCGCGGTCGCCACATTGAGCGAATCGGTACCCGGCGACATGGGAATCCGCGCGCGAATATCGGTGGCGCGCATGGCTTCTTCGGTCAACCCGGGCCCTTCCGCGCCGAGCAGCAGCGCCACCTTCTCCCCCGTCATCGCCGTCGCGAGATTCACCGCTTCGGGATTCGGCGTCAGGGCGATCACCTGAAAACCTCGCTCCCGCAACATGTCCAGACCGGCGGGCCACTGCGGCAATTGCGCGAACGGCACCCGGAGCACATGCCCCATCGACACCCGCACCGCCCGCCGATACAGCGGATCCGAGCACCGGTCGCCGAACAGCACCGCGTCGGCACCGAGCCCCGCCGCATTGCGGAACATCGAACCGAGGTTCTCGTGATCGTTGACGCCCTCCAGCACCGCCACCGTGCGGGCACCGTCGAGCACCTCGTCGACGGTGAGCTCGGCCGGACGCGGCGCGACGGCGAGTACCCCGCGATTGAGGTGGAAGCCGACCACCTCGGCCATCACCGCCGCGCTCGCCCGGTAGTACGGCAGCTCGCGATCGGCCAGGTCGTCGGCCAGGGTCTCGAAACGTTTCCCGACGCCGAGCAGTGCGCTCGGCGTGAAACGCGAGTCGAGCATCCGCTGCACGACCACCACACCCTCGGCGATGACCAGGCCTTTGCGGCCCGGCAGGTCCGGCCTGCGGTCGGCATTGGACAGGTCACGGAAGTCGTCGACGCGCGGGTCGGTGGGGTCGTCGATATCGATCACTTCGGCCACCGGCTAATCCTGGCATGCTGGAGACATGAAGATTGTCCAGTTGATCTTGAACGTGCTCTGGGTGGTGCTGTGCGGGTTCTGGATGGCGCTGGGATACCTGCTCGCGGCGCTGATCTGTTTCATCCTGATCATCACCATCCCGTTCGGAATAGCCTCGCTCCGGCTGGCCGGGTACGTGCTGTGGCCGTTCGGCCGCACGGTCGTCGACAAACCGAGTGCGGGTGCGGGCTCGCTGATCGGCAATGTGATCTGGTTCGTCTTCGCGGGCTGGTGGCTGGCGTTGGGCCACGTGTTCACCAGCATCGCGCTGGCGGTGACGATCATCGGCCTGCCGTTCGCCTGGGCGAATCTCAAGCTGGTGCCGTTGTCGCTGTTCCCGCTCGGCCACGATGTGGTCTCGGCCGACGATGCCAGGCAACCGCGCTGATCACTCCGATTCGGCGACGATCTTGTTCATGATGCCGACGGCTTCGTCGAGCACCGCGACCTGTTCGGGACTCAGGCAGGCGAGCCGACCGGTCATCCACACTTCGCGGGCATTGGTCTCGTCGGCGATCAGCGCGCGACCGGCGGGCGAGAGCGAGACGATGATCTGTCTGCCGTCGGTCGGGTGCGGGCGGCGCTGGACCAGGTCGAGATCGGCGAGCGAGGCGATGACCCGGGTCATCGACGGCGGTTGCACGCGTTCTTTGCCTGCCAGCGCGCCGGGCGTCATGGCGCCATCACGAGCCAGCGTCGCCAAAGCCGACAGCTGAGTAAGCGAGATCTGCGCGTCGGAACGGCGTCCGCGCAGGTGTCTCGTGAGCCGCACGACGGCCAGTGAAAGGTCACCGGCCAGGGCGCGGACGTCCGATGGCGTTGTCACAGTGCAGAACTCTACGGTAAGTCCGGCTGTGCTGATGGGTTTCACACGGCTACTGTTTGGGTATGGACGCCGGACCAGTCAGTCCCGAGATACCGCACCTGCCGCGATACCTGGTCGACCCACGCCCTGTCGTGCTCGGCGGCTTCGCCCTGTGGGCGATCGCGACCGTGGCGGTGTGGATGAACGCGAGCTGGGCCGATGCCCGCCCGGTGTGCGTGATGGGACTCGTTGTGGGCGTGCTGGGATCGTCGATCTTCCTCGCCCAGCGGCGGTCCGCGCGACGTGGCGACAAGGGCGCTCAGGTCGGACTCGACACCGATTAAGTGATTTCGAACTCGCTGCACCTCGCGAGCACGCGGCGCGGATGAATTCGCGCCGTCGACCGTTCGAGCGACTGCTTCGCAACTTCCGATTCCGAGACATCTGGTCGAATGTCCAGAGTTTTCCGGCGGACCGGCGAATTGACTGTTAGCGGCGTGAGCGCTTAACTCGCACAGTGTCCTCCCGATTGAGTGTCGAAGAACGACGGGCCCACCTGATCGAGGCAGCGATCGGTCTCGCCGAGAAAAAGGGCGTAGCGGGCGTGACCACGCGTGATGTCGCCCAGGCAGCGGGCGTCTCGTTAGGTGTGGTGCATTACTGTTTCGAAAACAAGGACGCGCTGATGACCGAGCTGGTCAAAGCGCTGTCCATGGAATTGCGCGATTCCGTCGATGCCGATGAATCGGTATGGGAAGACGTCGGAACAGGAAAAGAAGCACTTCAGAAATTGGTGCGCCGCGGTTTGGAACTGATGTGGCGCAACATCGAAGCCACTCCCGAACGACAGTTGCTCACCTACGAGACCACCACCTACGCGCTGCGCGAGGGTGAGTCGACACCGGCCAAACTGGCGATCGCCCGCGAGCAGTACGGGTTCAACGACAACACCGTCGCCGATGTGATCGACCACTGCCGCGAGGCGACCGAAACGCAGTGGACCACGCCGGTGACGACGTTGAGCCGATTCATTCTGAATGTGATCGACGGAATTGTGTTGCGGTGGTTGGTCGATGACGACAGTGAGTCGGTGCAGGTTCAGCTCGATCTGCTCGCCGAAATGGTTTCAGATCACGCCAGCTGATCAGTAAGCCCGCACGTGGTCTGACGGCCCATTCCTTCAGATCACGCCAGCTGATCGGTGAGCCCGCACGTGGTCTGACGGCCCATTCCTTTCAGATCACGCCAGCTGATCGGTGAACCCGCACGTGGTCTGACGAGCTTTTTTATGAAGACGCAGGCCGACGGGGGCCTACCCGTTCGATGGTGCCTGGACGTGGATGACGTCGCCCTCGCACCACCATGGGACGCGGACGGTGCCAGAGAGTGCGCCACGCAGGTGGACCTCGAGGGTTTCGTGCAGGACCAGTTCACCGGTGGTGTTCTGTGGTGACCAGAGCTGGCGCAGCACTACGCCCAAAGGTGCTGCGGCCCAGGTGCTTCGACGGCCGTTTCCCAGCACCTCGGCGCTGACTTCCTCCGAGACCAGCGGTAGGTCGAGCAGGGTGGCCAGCGCCTCAGCGTGTTCGGTGTCGCCGACGATCAGGCGGTTCGGGGGGACGACCAGGCCGAAGCAGGGCTCATCGAGGACCATGGCGGTGCTCGCGTCGATGACGTCGCCGGACAAGGCGCGGACCTGTTCGGGGAGATCGAGTTCGCGCGGATCAAGGACACCGGCGGCGACCGCGGCCGCCAGGCGGGCGTTGGTTCGGGCGATCACTTCCGGCGCCGGGGTTTTCGATGGGTCGGCCAGTGCGTCGAGTAGTTCCTCGGCCAGCGCGGCGGACATCACATCGGGGCGGACGAGCACAGGACGCAAGGCGTCGAGGTCGGCGCCATCGATCCCCGGTACATCGAAAGTCGGTAGCAGTCCGGCGAATTCGTTGTCATCGGGGTGGTGGAGACGGCCCAGTGGGATGCCGTCGATGTGGGCGTGGCGGTGCAGCCACCACGTGGTGTAACCGTCGCGGTCGGTGAGCAGGGCGCGGGTGCGCGGCTCGGACAGCAAGTGGCGCAAGGCTTCCGGCCAACGGTCCTCGTCCACCAAGTCGAGGTCGCGCACGGCGGTGAGTTCGCGGGGATCTTCGGAAAGGCTTCTCCACCAGGACTGTTCGTCGTCGAGGTCGTGGTCGGGACCGATCGGTTCGGGATCGGTGAGTACCGCGAAACCCCAGCCGACACCGATCGCGCGCAAGGCGGGCTCGCCGTACTCGGCGACGGTGGTGTCGGCGATGGTGGCGAAGGGTGCGTCGTCGGCCAGGACGCGGGCGAGCGGGGCGCCGGGGAGCAGGAGCTCGTCGGCGGGGCGCAGTTCGCCTGTGTCGTCGGGTAATTCGAGCATGCCGAGCCAGTCGGGCAGCGCGCTCGGCGAGGCGAAGGGCGCCAAGCGGAGCACCGCGGCGACCGTGTCCGGGTCGGCCGGGTCGTGCTCGAGCAGGTCGCGCAGTGCGGGATCGGTGAGCAGGTCATCCGAACTCGCGCTGCGGGCGCCGAGGCGGCCGAGGAGCGGGTGCGTGGCGTCCGGGTGGACCAGGCGCGCCCAGTGCACCGGTACGGCCACCGTGAGCTGATCATCGAGCACCACGGTCCGCGGCCCGGTCACCAGCCGACCGTCGGTCAGCGGTACGGCCAGCGCACCGAATTCCTCGGCGGTCCTGTTGTCGACGACGAATGGTTCCAGCGCGGCGTAAAACCTTCGCCACCACCGTGGTTCACGGTCAAGTCCGCTCGACCGCTCGGCCACGGCGGCAGGCCCGAGCCGATGCACATCGAGGACCGACAGCTTGTCCTGACCGGCTCGACCGGACAGCTCCGGGATCACCAGCGGGCCGGTGATCTCGGCCAGCATCGCGGCCAATTCCGGTGTGAGGTCGGGGAATACGCTCGCCCGGGTGGGAGTGCTGCACGGCACGTCGCCTCGGGTTCGCCAGTACGGATCCGACTCGTCCTGTGCGAAAGGGTCACCGCTAATCGCGGATTCGCCATGGCCGGCCGCTCGGTGCGAGCTTCCGCTGGTGACGGAGTCGTCGGAGGCGAAGAGAGCCTCGAGATCCGGCAGGTCCTCGGCTGCGCTGCGCCCGGATCGTGCCGTGTCGCTGGGCGCGCCGTTCGCGGACGCCAGCTGCTCATCCGATGCGAGGAGGTTCGCGAGATCCGGGGCACTGTTCGGCGCCGAGACTGCGGTGTCGAATTGCGTTGAGGAGCTGAAACTCTCGTCATCGCTGGACCTGAGTTCCGACGAGTCGGTGGAGGTGCGGTCGCGGGTGGCGCAGACCGGAAGCCAAGAGTTGGTGCGCAGTTCGGTGATCAGGGCTTCGCGCAGGAGAGCGTCAGCTTCGCTGCGGGCGAAGCCGGGGGTCGGGACCAGGACGAGGCGGTCCCGAGGTGGGAGTGCGCGCGCGAAATCCGCGTAGCCGTTGGCCAATTCGGCGAGGCGTGCACCTGGGAGGAGGCGGCGACGGTCGGGTTGCATGGGGATGTCGGCGATCAGGATCGCGGGGAGGGAGAGTTCCTCGTCGGATCGAGTGGGCGCGCGCAGGACGTCCGGGGCGGTCGCGACGGGGCGGCCCGCACGGAGCGGGAGCAGCCAGCGGGCCCTGGAAGTGCGGTACTGCCACCAGGTTCGGCGTGTGCCGGACGGGAGGGTGATCGTCAGCTGGGAGAGGGTGCCCGGCTCGTTGGCGGCGGCAGCAGCGGAGCCGACAGCAGCACCAGCACCGTCGCGAGCAGCTGCCACTGCGTCAGCGGCGTCAGCGGCAGTGGCTTCCACTGCACCATCAGTGGTCGCCCACATGGCATCGGCCCGACTGGCGTCGGCGGTGGTGTCTGCGTGGTGCGCGATGGTGGTGAGAACGGTTACCGCGCTGGTGAATTCGTCGGATTCGATTCGGATTCGCTGCAGGGCCGGGAGTTCGAGGAGGAGGTCGGGGGCCTCGGCTCGCATGGTGTCGAGGAGGGCGGCGGGGTCGATGTCGTCGCGGAGGTGGACGACGATTTCGGTGTCGGTGCCCGCGAGGGGGGTGGTCGGGACCGGCCAGACGAGTCTCAGGACAGGGGGTGCGATGCTCGCGAGGTCGTCGGGGATGCCGATGTTGTTCTCGTGCAGGGCGTTCAGTGTGGCCGTGCGGGAGAAGCGGAGGGAGCCGGTGGTCGAGCGGACCTCGATCTCGTCGCCGACGGAACGCACCGCGGTGAAGCCGACGCCGAAGCGCCCCACCTGGGTGGTGTCGCCCTTTCCGGAAGCACGCAGAGCCGTCAGCGCGTGCACACCGGAAACACTCAGTGGCGCACCGGTGTTCGCGACATGCAACCGCCCGTCGAGCACCCGCACGATCAACTCGCCCGCGACACCGGCCTTCGCCGCAGCATCGGCCGCGTTCTGCGCGAGCTCGGTGAGCAGCCGATCCCGGTAGCCGGCGGCCACCAGATCCGCCTCACTGGCACTGTCCTCCCGCAGCCGCGTCGGCGAATCCCGCCACGCCGCGAGAACCCCGGCCCGCAGCTGCGCGGTGCCGAACGGGTCCGGCACTCCGTTCAGCGCGACACCGACGATCCGTGCTCACTCAGATCAGCGGATTCCGCCGCTTCACCGGACTCCGCACCACCCGAGGCCACCGCATCGCCTTCCGCGCCCGAGACAGCAGCACCCTCGCCACCGGCCACAGCTGCGACCTCGTCGGCGTTGAGCCCGGCCTCCGCGGAAACCTCGGTATCCGAAGCGATTTCGGCGTTGACGACCTCTTCCGCCGACTCCGGGAGCGCACCCTCGGCGAGGGCCGCACGCTCGGCGTCCACCGCGGCGACAGCTTCGGCCTCGGCGGTCTCCTGCCGGTCACCCGCCTGCTGTGCCGCTGCCACGCCGACCTCGGTCAACGAGTCAGCGGGCTCAGCCGCTTCGGGGGCCGGGGTCGCGGCGGCCGTTTCCACCGCCACCTCCACAACCTCGATCGCCGGGTCGGTGGTTGCCTCGGCGACAACCTCCACGACCACCGTCGCGGGATGGACATCGTCCGCCACATCCGCCGCCTCATCAACCACTACCGGAGCATCAGCCGCTGCCTCATCGACCAACGTCGGAGCATCAGTTGCGGACTCATCGCCCGCTACGGGGGCCGCTGCAATTTCATCGAGCGTTGCCGTGGCGTCATCAGCCGCAACGACCGTCGCCGTGGCATCAGCCGCTTCGTCGACCGTTGCCGTGGCGTCGTCAGCCGCAACGACCGTTGCCGTGGCGTCAGCGGACTCGTCGACCGTTGCCGTGGCGTCAGCAGTTGCCTCGGACACCACCTTGTCGATCGCGTTCTCGACAGCCGGGCGGACGATCTCGACGAAATCCACCGCGTGGTCGTCGAACGCCTCGTACAGCGGCGAGCCGTTGCCACTGGGGGCGACCACGTCGGAGTGCGCGCCACAGCCGTATTCGATGTGGACGACGTGACCGTCGGCGCCCATCGCGTTGCCGCAGACGCCGAAGGATTCGCGCAGCGCGCCGGCCAGTGGCAGGTAGAAGCCGCACATGCCGCAGGTACTGGGGGCGGCCTTGGCCATCTCGGTGTCGGGACCGAATTCGGTGAACCAGCGCTGGGCGGCGTCGGCGCGGCCTTCCACGCTGAGGACCTGGACGCGGCCGAGGCCGACCTCGCGGGCCACCTCGTCGATCACCGGGTCGCCGGTGGCGATGTAGCCGGGGACAAGGCGGGGGTCGTCGGCGGGGGCGGCGAGCAGGTCGCCGGGGCCGAGGTCGCCGGGGCGCACACGCTGGTCCCACGGGATGAAATCGGGGGCGATCAGTGCGTCGATGGCAGGCAGCAACGCCGACTCGCTCACCGTCGCGTGGTCGGCGCCGGGGGGCGCGGCGACCACGACGGCCCACTGCCAGCCGCGATAGCCGGGCAGGGTCGCCTCGAACCGGTGGGTGGCCGCGGTGTCGTCCTCGGCGGTCACCCCCAGATGGACTCCTACCCCGTCGGGTTCCAACGCGACGAGCGCACGACGTGCGACCTCGGCCGCGTCGGCCAGAACGGGACGCACGCCGGACTCCGAAACAGATACTGCGCTCACGGCATACATTTTGCCGTATGAAGTGCAATCGCAGTTCGTTGGCCGTCGCAGTGCTGGTCAGTGTGCTCGGCGCGGGGGCTTGTAGCGGACCTGCCGAGCCTGGTCCGCCGCGGTTGCGAGTGGAGGTGATCGGCTCGTCACCGCATGATCCACAGGCCTTCACCCAGGGCCTGGAAGTGGTCGACGGCGTCCGCTACGAGAGCACCGGAATGTGGGGCGTGTCGACCGCGCGGGCCACCGACCAGCGCACGGGCGTCGAAACGGCGCGGGTGAATCTACCCGGCCGGGTGTTCGGCGAGGGCATGACCAAGGCGGGCGCGATCGTCTGGCAGCTGACCTGGCAGGACGGATTCGCCATCGCCCGCGACCCGGTGACCCTCGCCGAAACCGGTCGCGCCGACTACGCGGGTGAGGGCTGGGGACTGTGCGCACAGCCCCACCGGCTGGTGATGAGCGACGGCACCGGCACCCTCACCTTCCGCGATCCGGTGACCTTCGCGCAGACCGGTTCGGTGACCCTGTCCGGCTACCAGGATCCGAAGCCGAACGAACTCGACTGCGCCGAGGACGGGACCGTCTACGCCAACAATTTCCCGTCCGACGAAATACTCCACATCGATCCACAGACCGGTCGGGTGCTCGCCGTGATCGAGGCGGGCGGCCTGCTCACTCCCGCCGAACGACAGGGCACCGATGTGCTCAACGGCATCGCGCATCTACCCGGCACCGACAGGTTCCTGCTCACCGGAAAATACTGGCCGCGCATGTTCGAAGTGCGTTTCGTCGGGAACTAACTGCTGTGTGGCCGACATTGCTACGGCGCAAGTGAACATGCACAGGCCGAGTGCGACAGAATTGGACTTGTGACTACGCCCCGCGATCCATCCGGTCCCGACCGTGGTCGCCGGGACGGTACTGCCGCCGACCCGCACCCCGGCTACGGGCAGTACCCGCCGCGCGCACCGCGCAAGGTCTTCCCCCGGCCCGACCGGCCGCTCCCCCCTGAGCCGCCGACGGTCCGGTCCAAAAGTCTGTTCCGACGCCATCGCCCGGTCGACCCCGGCGCCCCCACCACCCCGGTACCGAACGGGCGCCCCCTTCGCGATGACTTCCCAACGGACGCGCAAGGCCGGCGCGACGACGCCGGACCCGACCCCACCCGTCCCTTCCCCCGCGACGAAGCCGTCGACGACCCCGTCAACCAGCGCATCCCCCGAAAACTCACCGTCACCCGGGTGGCCGCTATGCGCAGCCGCGAACTCACCGAACGCGGCATCGCCACCTTCCAGCGCGCCGCCAAGGCCGACGGCGCCGACCAGTCCGGCCTCACCGCGCTCACCTACGCCACCATGGCGAACTTCGCGCTCGACGCCGCGATCGCCGTCGCCCTGGCCAACACCCTGTTCTTCGCCAGCGCCACCGCCGAGTCCAAAACCAAGGTGGCCCTGTACCTGCTGATCACCATCGCCCCGTTCGCGCTGATCGCTCCCCTGATCGGCCCGCTGCTGGACCGTCTGCAGCGCGGTCGCAGGCTGGCGCTGGCGACGACGTTCGGCCTGCGCGCGGGCTTCGCGCTGCTGTTGATCTTCAACATCGACACCTGGGGCCTGTATCCGCTGGCCCTGTGCATGATGGTCGGCTCGAAATCCTTCGCGGTACTCAAGAGCGCGGTGACCCCACGCGTGCTGCCACCGGATATCGACCTGGTTCGCACCAATTCCCGGCTGACGGTGTTCGGCCTGGTCGGCGGCACCATCGGCGCGGGTGCGCTGGCCGCGCTCGCCGCCCTGATCGCCGGTTCCACCGGTGCGCTGATCTTCGCCACCGGGATCGCCGTCGCGGGTGTTGTCCTCAGCCTGCGTATTCCGCGCTGGGTGGAGGTGACCGAGGGCGAGGTCCCCGCGACGCTGACCTACCACGGCCCCGACGCGCACACCGAGGTCATCCACCGCGGCGAGCAGTCCTCGGTGCCACCACGCAAACGGCGTCAACCACTGGGCCGAGCCGTGGTCACCGGCCTGTGGGGCAACAGTTCGATCCGCGTGCTCACGGGCTTTCTCACCTTCTACATCGCCTTCGTCGCCAAGGGCTCGGGCGGCAGTCCCACCGAGCAGGCGGCGATGCTCGGCCTGGTCGGCGCGGCGGCGGCCATCGGCAACTTCGGCGGCAATGCGACCGGCGCCCGACTACAACTGGGCAAGCCGTCGCCGGTGGTGCTCGGCTGCACCGGTGCGTGCGCGGTGGTCGCGCTGTTCGCGGCATTCACTGGAAATCTGTTCGGCGCCGCGGTGGCAGCGCTGGTGGCCTCGGCGGCCAGCGCGCTCGCGAAGGTGTCCCTGGATGCCGCCATCCAGGACGACCTCCCCCCGGAGTCGATCGCGTCCGGTTTCGGCCGTTCGGAGACTGTGCTGCAACTGAGCTGGGTCGTCGGCGGGGCGGCCGGTGTGCTGATGCCGATCGAGTACTGGAAGGGTTTCGCGTTGATCAGCGTGATCCTGCTGATCGGACTGCTGCAGACTTTCGTCAGCTATACCGGGCACTCGCTGCTGCCGGGCCTGGGCGGTAATCGCCCACAGCACGTGGAGCAGGAAGTGCCCAACACCCATCCGAGAGGGACAGGAGACCCCACCTGGTGAGCAAGCTCAACGCTCGAACGATCGTCGCGCTGGTCGCGGCCGGACTGCTCGCGGTCGTCGCGGTGACAGCGGTCTGGGTCGGGGTGGCTGCCTCGAAGGCGCCCGCGCACAGTCCGCAGCTCACCGCCTACGCGCACGGCAAGGCCATCACCGTCGACCCGTTCATGTACTGCACGGTGCGAATGGAGGAGTGCCGCTACGGCGAGACCGCACCTCTAGAAGTCCCCGCCGGTGCCCCCGTGCAGCTGTCGCTGCCCGACGAGGTCTCCCAGTCGCCGTGGCTGATCCAGCTGATCTACCAGCGCCCCAGCGGCGAACAGCTCGACCGGGTACTCAGCTTCGCCGACTACCCGCACGGCGCAAGGGCCCTGACCATCGAGTCGAAGCCCGAACCCGACCTACGCCTGATCGGCATCGAAGTACAACTCCCGATCCTGACGCGCGACATAGCCACCGGCCAGGAAAGCTATATCCCCCACGCCGCCTGGTCGATCGTCACACCAGAGAAATAGCGTCCACGCACAACCCAACCCCCACGACCCGACCTCGAGGAGGGTCCCGCCGCGCAGCGGCGGCAGCGGCCCGGCCGCGAGTTAGCCGCCGTTGCGTCCGAGGCGAAGCCTCCAGCAA
>NZ_JBHYRN010000029.1:0-84596 GCF_042749305.1 Nocardia sp. NPDC058705
GGCGTTTCCCCTCGCGGCGATCTGTTGGTGATGAAGACCAGTTCCGAGGTGATAGGGATCTACCCGGAAGGCAAGTGGCTCCGGGCATTCGATCCCGAGGAAGCGCGACAGACGTCCTGACCTAGGCAGCAGAAAGGCAGCGGAAGCCCCGGTACAGGCCGGAACAGGGCCGCACCGGAAGACACAGACAGCCAGCTCAACGGCACCGGATGAGACCGCCCAACACACCGGAGCAACGTTCGGGACGAAGAGGTCGCAGGTTCAAATCCTGTCACCCCGACGTGTTGGTTGAGACACAGAAGAGCCCCTGATCAGTTCACTGGTCAGGGGCTCTTCGCTTGTCTGTGGGGGTTTGCGGTCGAGGGGGTTCGGCCAGTAGATGGTGACGGCCGTGAGGGAGATCAGGCCGAGGATGAGGGCCAGGATGGTGGGGCTCATGGGATCGCCCTTCCGGGTGAGCGGAGCGGGAGCGCGGCGGTGGGCTCGGTGGTTCGAGTGTGGGCGGTGTGATGGCGGGTGGGGTTGCCTGTGTGTTCGGGGTTGGTTGAGAAGTTCTCCCTGCGCGAGGCTCGGTGTGGTGAGGGTGTCGGTGTGAGCAAGGGATAACGTGGCGCTTACTTTCTGTCACTTGATAGAAATTCGCGATCGATAGCGTATACATCCATGTCGACAAGGGTGGATGGCTCGGGGACCCCGTTGCGCGACGTCGTGTATTCGACGTTGCGAGGGGAGTTGATGAACGGCGACATCCGGTTCGGCGAGCGACTCACCGAGCCGAAACTGTCGACCAGGTTCGGCATCTCCCGCACGCCGGTTCGGGAGGCGCTCACGATGCTGTGCTCGGACGGGCTGCTGCAGCGCGAGGAGTTCGGATTCAGTCCGGTGCGGCCGAGTGTGGCGCGGATTCGCGACCTCTACGAGCTGCGGCTGACCCTGGAACTGGGCGGGATGACGCGGGTTCGGGCTGATCCGAGCATTACCCACGACGCGGCGCTGCTGCGCGCCGAGCAGCAGAAGTGGTCGACCCTGCAGGCCGACCCACCCGCCCAGGAACCGGGCTTTGTCGTCGTCGACGAGGAATTCCACGTCGCGCTGCTGACCGCGGCGGGTAACGCCGAGATGGTGCGCGCGCTGGTCGCGGTGAACTCCCGGATCCGGCATGTGCGCATGTACGACTTCATGATCAACAACCGCATCGAGACCACGATCAGCGAGCACCTCGGCATTCTCGAGGCCGTTCTCGCGGGTGAGATCCCGCTGGCTCAGCAGCTCTTGCACACCCACATCGGCGACTCGTTGGATGTGGTGCTCGAGCGCATCTCGCGTGCCGTCGCCGCGATGTCGTCAAGCGAATAGAGGAGCGTCAATGTCTGTCACCCCGACCGCGCGGGTCGCCGCCGCCTACGCACGGATCGCCGAGGCGGACCGGCCCGAGGTGTGGATCACGCTGCGCCCGCAGGAGGATCTGGCGGGCGAAGCCGGTGAGCTCGAACGTCGCGTCATCGCGGGCGAGGAACTCCCCTTGGCGGGATTGCTGCTCGCCGTGAAGGACAACGTCGACGTCGCCGGGTTGCCCACCACGGCCGCCTGTCCCGAATTCGCCTATACGGCAACCGAAACCGCCGCCGCCGTGCAGCGACTGGTCAGCGCGGGTGCGCTGGTCCTCGGCAAGACCAACCTCGACCAGTTCGCGACCGGACTCGTCGGCACCCGCAGCCCGTACGGTGCCGTCCGCAACGCACTGCACCCCGAATTGATCTCGGGCGGTTCGAGTTCCGGCTCTGCTGCCGCTGTCGCCCTCGGTATCGCCGACCTCGCCATCGGCACCGATACGGCGGGCTCGGGTCGCGTGCCCGCCGCATTGCACGGCATCGTCGGCATCAAGGCCACGCTCGGCGTGATCCCCGCCCACGGGGTCGTCCCGGCCTGCGCCGACTATGACGCGGTCACCATTTTCGCCGCCGAGCTGGACCTCGCGGTTGCCGCGGCAAAGCTGATGGCAGGCAAGGACACTCGTGATCCGCGAAGCCGCGAGTGGCCCGCGGACGTCCGTCTCGCCGCCTCCACACAGCCCCGGATCGCCATCCCTCGGCCCGAAGACCTCGAGCCGCTGAGCCCCGCCTATCGTGCGGCTTTCACTGAAACCGTTGCCGCACTGGGTCTTCCCGTCACAGAAGTGGACATCTCCCCGCTGCTCGACGCGGCCCGGCTGCTCTACGACGGCGCAGTCGTTGCCGAGCGATACGCGGCCGTCGGCGAATTCGTCGACAAGGGCGCACCCGGCCTCGACCCAACGGTGTCCGCAATCATCAGCGCGGCAAAAGAACTCGACGCACACGCCTTCGCGCAAGACCTGGATACCCTCGCCAAAGCCCGCACCATCGCGAAGGAACTACTCGCCGACTACGACGGGCTTCTGCTGCCCACCACCACCGACCACCCCTCGATCGCCGAGGTCGAAGCCGACCCGCTGGCCATCAATCGCCGCCTCGGCACCTACACGAACTTCTGCAACCTGCTCGACCTCGCCGCCGTCGCCGTGCCAGGAAAACCCACCACCGACGGCCTCCCCTTCGGCGTGACAGTCGTAGTCCCCGCCTTCGCCGACCAACTCGCCGTCGACCTCGCCGCCCGCATCACCGGCACCGAGCCACCGCTGTTCGTGGAAACCGGTGTGCCCCTTGCGGTTTTCGGCGCCCACCTGCGCGGACAACCCCTGCACTGGCAGCTCGAAGGTGCCCGCTTCGCAGGCGAGATCACCACCACCGACGCCTACCGCCTCACCGCCCTCGACACCACCCCGCCCAAGCCCGGCCTCGTCCGCCACGGCGACGGCCACGGCGCGCCGATCCACGGCGAACTGTTCCTCGTCTCCCCCGCCGCCCTCGGCCGCTTCCTCGCCGAACTACCCCCACCCATGGCCCTGACCAGCATCGATCTGTCCGACGGACGCGCAGTGGTCGGCTTCGCCTGCAGCTACGACGCAGCCGTCGCCGCCACCGACATCACGCGGTACGGGGGCTGGGTGGCGTACCTACAGGATCGGTGACGTCGATCCCGAGTTCGGCGAGCAGGCCCGTCACGCGGCGACCGATGTCGTCGCGGATGGGCCGCACGGCTTCGACTTCCAGGCCAGCCGGGTCCTCGATGATCCACTCCTCGTAGCGCACCCCCGGCACCAGCGGGCAAGTGTCGCCGCACCCCATCGTGACGATCACATCCGCGGCACGGATGATCTCATCGGTCCACGGCTTCGGGTACTCGCGCGAAATATCAACGCCCACTTCGCTCATCACCGCCACCGCCGACGGATTGAGCTGCCCGCTCGGCACCGACCCACCCGACCAGGCCACCGCCCGCCCCAACGCCAACTCCTCGAAGAAGCCGAGCGCCATCTGTGAGCGACCCGCGTTGTGGGTACACAGGAACAGCACCGTCGGGCGCGGCTTGGCCACCTTGCCCTCGATCTTGGCCAGCGCCTGCAACCGCTGCCGCCCGAAACGCTCGGCGAGCAGCGGTAAGTACAGGGTCACCGACGCCCTGGCGGCGAAATCTTCGTAGGAGGAATGCAGGAAACGATGGATCGTCTCCAACTCGAACATTGTCGCGAATTCTTCGCGCAGCCGTACCTCAGCACGGTCGAGCGCGTCGGAGTGCTCCGCAATATCGACCACCCCTCAACCCTTACCCGAATTCGAGCCATACGCAAACGCCCGGGCCGATCAACCCCTCGAACCGACCGGCCCGGCGCACCCAACCGACACAACGTGGAACATCTTCGGCCCAGTCCGTCGGCGTGGTTACCGTCGGCAGTGCGTCTTCAGCGTCTGGAAGAGCCACCTTCTGGTCTGCACCGCCGGGCCCGACCGATCACCCCTCGAGACCGATCGGACCCGGTTGTTCCGGTGTCTGAAGCAACAATGCGGTGTCGGTCTCTAGAGCTTCTTAAGAACAACTTGTCGGCGCAGGCGGGTCTTCGGCGATGATGTAAGTACCGACACAAGGAGAGCGACGATGGAAACCGCGATCGTCTGGTTGCTGGCCAGCATTCTGTACTGGTTCAGCAACTTCTGACCCGAGACCAGGGCCGGAACCCGCGTCGTGCCGGCCCGTCACCCAGCTACGACACGAGGTAGGTGCGCGCGTCGCGTACCTACCTCGTGTCGTTGTCCGGATCACATCGAGCGGTCGGAATAGTTCGCCGGTGCACTCGGTTGAACACACTGTCGACGTCCGAACAGCCCCGGGCCTCACCCCTTTAGTCGCTACGAGCGACCACCCGCCGAGAGGCGCTTGTGGGGCGTCGGCCCACAGCGAACGCCGCCAGGTCACCCTCATCGACCTGGCGGCGTTTTCTATGCTCCGTGCAGCGCACAGTCGTCCAAGCTTTTGACGATGCCGATCATCTCGCGGTATTTGTTCGCCGCGGGCGAGCCCGGGTAGCGGACGTTGTGTCGGTGGTAACGGTGGTAGGCGATGATCAGCGCCGACAACTCGACCATCTTGCGCAGGACGCCGGTGCGCTCATCCTGAGTAATCGGGAGGACGGATGAATAACCGTCGATGATCGCCTCGGCGCGATCGCGCACCAGCCTGCCGTCGACCACGCCGAGTCCGATGATCGCCATGCCGAGGTCGAGCAGCGGGTCCTCGATACACGCCGTTTCCCAATCGATGATGTGCAGCGTGCCCTGCTCGCCCACGATGATGTTGTCCGAATACAAGTCGCCGTGGATCAGGGTGTTCGAGCGTCCGCTGTGAACGTTGTCGAGCGCGGCGAGGTGTTCTGTCAACCACTGAACGAACTCACGATCGGTGAACTTGTCTATGCGCGAACGGTGCTCGGCCGTCAACCGTCGGCCCTGGGCCGGCAACGGTTCGTCGCCGATGACATCGGCGAGTGGGAGGGCGTGCAGACCTGCGAGCGCTGCGCCTGCGTCACCGAGAAGATCGTCCGGGAGGACCGGGTACACGTTTCCTTCGATCCATCGCTTCAGGATCATGACCCGGTCGTCGATCTCGACTGTCAGACCGCTGTCGCTGGGGTGAATCAACTCGGTTGTTTCGAAGTGTCGGTTCGCCAGCTTTTCCATCAGCGACGCCAGGCGAGGCGCACTCGCCGGGTCATTGTCCAGGACCGTCAGCGCGTAGTCAGCTTCGACCTTGCCCCTCACCTCGTGCACGCGAAAGCTCGAATTGGCCGCCCCGCCGGGCACCGGCACGATCATCACTTCGCCTAGGTCATACCGGGCACAGATCTCGTCCTGGTCCAGATCTTCCAATCTCGTGTATTCAGCCATGCCCGATTCGTCAGATCCTCCCAGTAGCGGCGAGCTCAGCCCGCCGATCCGTGACCAGCCCACTCCACCGTTGCTTCGCCGTCACCGCCCCTTCGATCCAGTCCGAGCGCAGGGTCGACGGCGAATCCTGGTTGGTGAGCATATAGGCGATCTCGATCAGGTACGCGAACTCAGCCCCTTTGACGCTGTCCCGCAGGAGCATTCGCGCATGGTCGGTCAGTTGCGGCGAATCGACAACAGCGGCGTGAAAGCAGCCTGCAAGTCGGGCATACCCGGCCAGCGACGTCAGCCCGGCCGCTGCGGCCGCGGCGGCGGCTTCCTCGACCCGTTGCGGGAGTTCGGGGTCGTACCCGGCCTCTACTACCAGCTCGGCGACCATCAACAGCACTTCCGCCCAGCCGACCCTGACCTTCTGGACCAGGTCGCGGGCGCGATCGACCTGGACGCGAGCTCTCGCTCGGTCTTGGAAAGCCGCGGCGAACGCGAGATAGGACTGACACAGCGCGGCCTCGCCCGACAGCCCGGCCGACGACGACTGGTCCCGCGCCACCGCGAGCGAGGTACAAGCCAGCGCGATATTTCCCTGCGACCACCAGAGCTCGCCGAGCGCACGCTGTTGTCTGCCGGTCACTCCGAGCTGTTCGGCGATCTCGAGCGCGTTGCGGAATCTACCCAGCCTGCGCAGCAAATGGTGCAGACCACGGCGGGCATCGGGTGCCAACTGTCCGCCGCCGTCGGCGACAGCACGCATGCCCTGCATGGATGCGTCGAAATTGCCCAGATCGCGCTCACACATCGCGATGTAGTAAGTCGGGATCTCCCGTAATTGTGCTGGGAGGTCACCTGTTTCGAGGATCGCGCGTAGCTCGTCGGCGATCCGCTGCCGGTGGGCGCTGTTGCGGCTCGCGACCACCGACAACGTCGCGGCCAGCGCGGTGGCCGCGGGATCGATGGGCAGCGGTGTGCCGTCGACGGAGCGCGGTGGGTCGCCGATGTCGATCACCTCGACCGCCGAGTCCCGCGCGAAATCGACGGCGGCGTCTTCGAGCCATCCGAGACGCAACGAAAAGTCGCGGGCCAGCCGCAGACCCGCACACAGACAGGCCACGAGCACCCGGCGGTCGTCGGCCGCATCGCGCCACTGCGCGCCGATCGCATCGAATGCTCGCTGAGCGGCGCGGCGCCAGTCGGCGTCGCTCCACGGTTCGCGCGAATTCCGGTTGAAGTCAGCCGTGCGAATCGCCGAACGCACCAGCTTGTGCACCCGGTACGGCCACAGCTCTGAGTCGTCGTTTTCCACGAACGGACGCTCGACCACGCACATCGCTGCGCTGTCATGCGCAAGTCCCGCCGCAGCCGTCGCCAGCTCGATCGAGAAGGACTCGAGCAGACTGACCGCGCGGACAACCAACTTTTCGTCCGAGGTGAGATCACGAAAAGTCTTGGTGACCAGTGCTTCGAAGTCGCGGTCGAATGCCTCGACCGGCGGGACGCTGCCCTCGCTCTGCAGAAGCTCGACGAACAGCGAAGCGGCCATATCCAGGTAGAGCGGCAGGCCTTCGGATCTCTCCGCGATCAACCGACGGTGCTCACTCGGAATCATCGGCAGACCATCGCTGATCAACCGCTGCGCGAGAAACGTCTCGCGGTCGTGCGGCGAGAGATAACCGACCAGATGCTGCCGTGGCTCTCCGGACTCCGCTCGCAGCAACGGCCACCGGACCGCCCCTGTGTGCCACAGCGTTTCGCGTAGGCGGGCGTCATCCCACTCCAGCCGATTGCGCCCGGTAACCACGAACAACACGTTCGGCATCAACCAGACCAGGCGGTTGATCAGGCGTTCGTTCTCCCTGTTGCCGCGCTCGGCGACGTCTTCGAACGTATCGAGCAGAACGACCGGCAACAGCGCCTGCTTCGGCGGCAGCTGGGCAATGTCCCAGGCCAGCAGGTGCGGGTAGTAGCTGAGCGCGTTGAGGTCGGGCTCCGCTTCGAGAATGGCGGGCAGCCGCCTGCATCGGAACGCGAGCGCGTGGTCGCGTCGCTCGCGTAGCCCTTTGACCAGCGCACTGACACTCTGACTCACCAAGCCGCCGACCATGCCCGGCAGCTCGAAGTTGTCCGCGACTTCGCCGAGGAGCTCATTGACCTGTTCGGGCAGACTCGACGAGATCCGGCTCAGTCTTCCTCGTGCGCGCAGATAGTCGTCGAGCGACTCACCTGCGCGGTTGGCCTCCCAGTATCGGCTGAGCGCGAGGTCGAACGCCGGTGCTCGATGCCCATGAGATGCCAGCGCCAGCCGGATCGCCAGAATCACTTCGGTCAAGTCGAAGGTTGTGCTCCTCGCGAGATCCAGAAACACTGGAACTGTCCGAGGTAGCGGCGGATCCGGCACTTCCCAGTGCGACATCGCCACGTCGTCGCCGCCGAAGCGCCGCCGCAGCTGCTCCGACAGCGTGGACTTACCGATCCCGCCGACGCCGTAGAAGACGAGCACATTGCGCCGCGGGCTTTCGATGTCTTCCACGTCGAATGTCGGGGCCGACACGGCTTCCCAGACGTTGCGGACGCTCTCGACCGCCGCCGCCCACTCGGTGTCCCGATCTGAGAACACCTCGTTCGCCTTGAAATCTGCCGCGTTTCCCCGAAAAGCGTCGTCGAGATTCGACGGTGACATGCTGATCCCCCTGACCAGATGGTCGACATGAAATGCCTTCTGCCAGTGTTTCATCCCGCCGTAACTCGCGCAGGCGTGTTCACAATCCCGGCCGATCAGATGTCCGGGAGACGGCCACGCTATACGGGTTACGGTGCATGGCGGGGTCTACCCTCGCCCGCATGCGGCCCATCACAGGTGTTTTCGCCGGAACGATCGCGGCGGTGCTGGCTTCGGCGAGTTTGTTCGCTGTTCCGGTCCATGCCGCGCCGAGTGTGAGCTGTGAGGTGACGTCGGGGCGGGAGTTGGAGCGGGCTGAGCCTGAGCAGGTGGGGCTGGATTCGGTGAAGCTCGAGTCGGCGTTGCAGTTCGCTGCTACGCGGAATCGGCTCAATGTGCAGATTTTTCGGCACAACTGTCTTGTCGGAGAGGGGTTGCGGAACGCCGAGACCGGGAATACGCCGTGGAATATCTGGAGTGTCACCAAGTCGGTGGTGTCGATGTTGGCCGGAATCGCTTCCGATCAGGGGAGACTCGATGTCGCCGCGCCGATCGATCGGTATCTGCCGCCTGGTCTCGGGGATGCGGTGCATCGGTCGATCACCGTGGAGAATCTGCTGACGGAGACTTCGGGGATGAAGGTGGGGGTGCTGTCGGAGGGGGTCACTGCGGTGATTCCGATCGACCCACATTCGGCCGTGCAGGCGTTGTCGGTGGAGTTGAGCAATCCGCCCGGAACCACGTTCAGCTACAGCCAGCGCAATGTGGATCTGCTGTCGTATGTGATCGAGCTGGCCGTGGGGGAACCGCTGCAGCAGTTCGCGCAGCGGGAACTGTTCGATCCGCTCGGCATTCCGCGCAGCGACTACTACTGGGCGAGTGACCGATCCGGCCACACCTACGGTTACGCCCATCTCATGTTGCCGCCCAACGACCTCGCCAAGATCGGGCTGCTGGTCGCGAACGACGGTCGCTGGGGTGCCGACCGGGTGGTTTCCGCGGATTACCTGCGCAAGGCCCGCACACCGTCGAAGGCGAACCACTGCTACGGGTACCTGTTCTGGCTGGGCGCGGACTGCGGCGAGGCTCCCGAATTCTTGCCCGACGACACGTTTTTCATGTCCGGCCTTGGCCTGCAGAACGTATTCTTCCTCCCGAGTCTCGACATGACGGTGATGTGGACCGGCCCCTTCGGCAACCAAACCGCCTACGGCCCCAGCGGCATCCTCGCCCACGCCGAAGAACTCCCCCACGAATTCTTCCGCCGCCTGTTCGCCGCCATCACCGACACCAAGGTCCCAACCGCCGAACCCTACGTAGAACCCCCACTAGAATTCGACGCAGGCAAACTCATCGACGCCAACATCCTCCTGGCCGTCTTCGGCATCGGCCCCGGCGCCTACCCCGGCTGCACAGTCTTCGACTGCCTCAACCAACCCCTCGCAGCCCCCTTCGCCAGCATCCCACCCGGCTGCGCCATCCTGGCCTGCGTAGGAAACGACCCCCGAACCCCCGGAATCCGCCCAATCCGCTGAGAAAGGCCGAGCCATCAGTAACGATGACCCGGCCTCTACCTCGAGATTCAGCCGTTTTCGAGCAGAACTTCCGCGATCTGAATCGTGTTGAGCGCGGCACCCTTTCGCAGGTTGTCACCCGAGATGAACAGCGCAAGACCGCGACCACTCGGCACACCCGGATCCTGACGGATACGCCCGACCAACGAATCGTCCTGACCCGCAGCAGCCAACGGCGTCGGCACATCGACCAACCGCACCCCCGGCGCCTTGGCCAGCAGTTCCTGCGCCTGCAGCACCGAAATAGGCTCCGCGAATTCAGCATTGATCGACAGCGAGTGCCCGGTGAACACCGGAACCCGCACACAGGTACCGCTCACCAGCAGATCGGGCAGCCCGAGAATCTTGCGACTCTCGTTGCGCAGCTTCTGATCCTCATCGGTCTCGAACGAACCGTCGTCGACCAGCGCACCCGCCAGCGGGATCACGTTGAAACCGATCGGCGCGACATACTTGTTCGGCGCGGGGTACGCCACGGCCGAACCGTCGTGCACCAGCTTCTCCGCATCGTCGGCCACCGCGCGAATCTGCGAGGCCAGCTCCTCGACACCGGCCAGCCCGGAACCCGAAACAGCCTGGTACGACGACACGATCAGGCGCTGCAGCCCGGCCACGTCGTGGAGCGGCTTGAGCACCGGCATCGCGGCCATCGTGGTGCAGTTCGGATTAGCGATGATGCCCTTGGGCAGGTTGCGGGTGGCCTCGGGGTTGACCTCCGAGACGACCAGCGGCACATCGGGATCCTTGCGCCAGGCAGAGGAGTTGTCGATCACGGTCACACCGGCCGCGGCGAAACGCGGGGCCTGCACGCGCGACATGGTGGCACCGGCCGAGAACAGCGCGATGTCCAGACCCGTGGGGTCGGCGGTTTCGGTGTCCTCGACGACGATCTCGCCGCCGCGCCAGGGCAGTGTCTTGCCCGCCGAACGCGAAGACGCGAAGAACCGCACCTCGTCGGCCGGGAAGTTGCGCTCTTCGAGCAGCTTGCGCATGACGGTGCCGACCTGACCGGTCGCACCGACAACACCTACACGTACACCCATTGCTTAACGCCCCGTTCCGCCGTGAACGACAGCAGCCTCGTCGCCGCCGAGATCGAATGCCTTGTGCAACACCTGCACGGCCTCATCCAGTTCCGTGTCACGAACCAGCACCGAGATCCGGATCTCCGAAGTCGAGATCAGGTCGATGTTGACGCCCGCGTTGGCGAGTGCCTCACAGAAGGTGGCGGTGACGCCCGGGTGCGACTTCATGCCCGCACCGACCAGGGAGACCTTGCCGATGTGGTCGTCGGACAGGATCTCGGCGAAGCCGATCTCTTCCTGGCGCTCGGTGAGCTTCTGCACCGCGCGGACCAGGTCGGTCTTGGGGCAGGTGAAGGTGATGTCGGTCTTGCCCGTGTCGACCTTGGAGATGTTCTGCAGCACCATGTCGATGTTGATCTCGGCGTCGGCGACCGCGCGGAACACCTTGGCCGCGTAGCCCGGCTCGTCGGGCAGCGCCACGACGGTCACCTTGGCTTCGCTGCGGTCGTGTGCGACGCCGGTCAGGATTGCCTGCTCCACGGGAATGTCCTCCATCGATCCGAAAACAGTGGTGCCGATCTTGTCGGTGTAGGACGACCGAACATGAACGGGAACGTTGTAGCGGCGCGCGTATTCCACGCAGCGCAGCATGAGCACCTTCGACCCGCACGCGGCCATCTCGAGCATTTCCTCGTAGGAGATGTTGTCGAGTTTCTGGGCGTCGGGGACGATGCGCGGGTCGGCGGAGAAGATGCCGTCGACGTCGGTGTAGATCTCGCAGACGTCGGCTTTCAGCGCCGCGGCCAGTGCGACGGCGGTGGTGTCGGAGCCGCCGCGGCCCAGCGTGGTGACGTCCTTGCTGTCCTGGCTCACGCCCTGGAAGCCGGCGACCAGCACGATCTGACCTTCGGCCAGGGCCTCTTGGAGACGACCCGGAGTCACGTCGATGATCTTGGCATTGCCGTGCGCGCCGGTGGTGATCACGCCTGCCTGCGAACCGGTGAACGAGCGAGCCTCGGCGCCGAGGGTGTGAATGGCCATGGCCACCAAGGCATTCGAGATGCGCTCGCCCGAGGTGAGCAGCATGTCCATCTCGCGAGCGGGCGGCGCGGGGGCCACCTGCTCGGCGAGATCGAGCAACTCGTCGGTCGTGTCACCCATGGCCGAGCACACGACTACTACGTCGTGCCCCTGCTTCTTCGTCTCCACGATCCGTTCAGCGACGCGCCGGATCCGCTCGGCGGTAGCCACCGAGGATCCTCCGTACTTCTGAACTACGAGAGCCACAGCAGGTCCTTCACGATCGAGTGTCAGGTTGGTATCAGCGACCAAGAGTACCGGCCTCGGGCCACCGGTTTCGCTGCTACCTACCCTGCTCGCGGAAACGACACAGGCTTGTCACCTGTGGCTACCCTCCGGTTTCAGCTCCGATCGAACCAGGTGACCTGCGTGCCACTGGCCAATTCGTGGCGTCGGGTCGGGGTGAAAAGTGTCGGTTTGAAGACGCCGGTGAAGGCCGGGACCCCCGCACCCGCGATGACCGGGTAGCTCTTGACGACCAACTGGTCGATCTCGTCGATGAGCTGACCCGCGAGGTTTCCGCCACCGCACAGCCAGATGTCGAGGCCGTCTTGCCGCTTGAGTTCGCGGACCAGTCCCACCGGGTCGTCGACGACCTCGACGGCGGGGTGATCGCTCGCCGCGAGCGAGCCGGACACGACGTACTGGCGCAGGTGCTGGAACGGGTTCGCCACGTGCTCGCCAGGGAGGATGTAGGTGCCGCGGCCCATCAGCACGGTGTCGAAGCGCTGGGCGGGGAGCTCGGGGTCGAGGCCGAGGTGCGGGCGGATGTGCGTGGGGATGGTGTCGGGGAATTCCGTCCCCAACCACGCCACATAGTCCGGCGGGATCGGATAGAAGTCGACCTCGCCGTCGGGACCTGCGATGTAGCCGTCGAGGGAGACGCCGATGTAGTAGACAAGCTTTCGCATGGGTACCGCCTCAGTTGTTGTACTCTGATTGAAGTGGTCTCAACGTAGTACTACGGATGGAGTGGTGTCAAGTGCGAACTAATCCCGAACGACGACAAGCCCTGCTCGACGCGGCCATCGAGGTCCTCGCCGACGAAGGTGCCCGCGGCCTCACCTTCCGCGCGGTGGACAAACAGGCGGGCGTCCCCGCGGGCACGGCATCGAACTACTTCGCCAACCGCGACGAACTGCTCACCCAGGCCGGCGTCCGCTTCTACGAGGTGGTCCAGCCGAGCGAGGAGACGATGGCCCTGGTCAGCGATGGCCCGAAGAACGTCGAGAACATCACCGCGCTGATGAAGGAAGTGGTCGGCCGCCTCGAATCCCACCGCAAGGCCTACCTCGCGCTGCTCGAACTCCGACTGGAGGCAACACGTCGTCCGGAACTGCGACAGGTGCTCACCGAACGCGTGCGTGCCGACATCGATTTCAACGTGCGCAACCATCTGGCATCCGGCCTACCCGGCGACGCGGAGTCGGTACTACTGCTCTACCTGGCGCTCAACTGGCTCATCGTCGAACACCTCACACTGCCCGGGATCTTCACCGAGCAACAGAGCATGGCACTGATCGAAACCGCCGTCGAGCGTGTGATACGCAGCTGACATGGACGTTCGACCAGACCATAGACGTGTTGACGATCACTAGTACGACTGTGCACAATCGGGCGCGAAAGCTGCGGGGGTTCGGAGGATAGACACAGATGCGCTCGAAGATCGACATCCGATTCACCGTTGACGCCGAGATCGACCAAGTGATGGACGCACTACTGGCCGTTGACCTGATGTCGGAGTGGTCGACCTCGCTCAGTGATGTCCGGGTCGGCCCACGCGATGCCGACGGCAGGCCTCGCCGGGTGTTCGCCACCGCCCACTTCATGGGCAATTCCGACGCCCAGGTGCTCGAATACTCCTGGGAGCAGTACCGCTCGCAGTGGCGGGTCGTCGACAGCAGTCGCGGGTCGAAGGGCGGGGGCTGGATCGAGCTGCTCGATACCGGCGCGGGCACCGAGGTCGAGTACCACGTGGAGTTGTCCCTGCCACTGCCCATCCCGGGCATCCTGTTCAATCGCTCGCTGCGCAAACTGCACGACGAGACGGTCGCGAACTTCATCGACTTCGCCGAGCGATTCCCCGAGATCGGGGGCTACGCGGTCGGCTAGTTGCGCCGACCGCGAAACCGTCGTCGCCTCGCGCGAAATGCAGCCGGGAGTGCGACGATTGACTTCATGATCGGAAATCGACGGCTCCGGTTCCGGCCGGTCAGCGACGGCGACACGGTGACCCAGCTCGAACTGTTCTTCGACCTGGTGATCGTTTTCGCGTTCACCATGGTGACCGCGCTGGCCGCCGACGAGACGACCGCGGTGAACATGGTGCGCGCGGGCCTGGTCCTGGCGCTGATGTGGTGGCTGTGGATCGCCTATTCGTGGCTGGGCAATGTGGTGCGCGCCGACGAGGGCATCACGCGGGTCGCGATGTTCGTCGCGATGGGCGGGGCCTTCCTGGCCGCGCTCACCATTCCCGAGGCGTTCATCGATCTGCCCGGCGGCTGGTTCGGGCCGCTGGTCTTCGCCATCGCCTATCTGATCGTGCGATTGGTGCACGTCACGGTGTTCTGGACGATCAGCGCAGGCGACGCCCAGCTGCGCAGGCAACTACTGCGCTGGGCGCTGGGTTCGATCACCGTCGGCACGACGCTGCTGGTCGTAGCCGCCATGACGACCGGGCTCACCCAGATGCTGCTGTGGCTCGCCGCGATCGTCGGGGACATGGTGTGGACCTGGGCGGCGGGCACCGACTGGCGGCTCAACTCGGCCAAGCACTACGCCGAACGCTACGGGCTCATCGTCATCGTGGCGCTGGGCGAATCCATCGTCTCGATCGGCATCGGCGTGGCCGGGCTGCCGATCTCGTGGCCGATCGCGCTCGGCTCGATGCTGGGGCTGGCCGTGTCGGGTCTGCTGTGGTGGCTGTACTTCGACGTCGCCGCGATCGCGATCGAGCACGCCTTCGCCCACGCCAAGGACGCGCGGCAGATCAAGATCGCCCAGAACACCTATATGTACGGGCATTTCCCGATGATCGTCGGCATCATCGGGCTCTCGCTCGGTTTGAAGAAGGTGCTGTACTACGTCGGCGATTCCTCGCATCACACGCTCACCGATCCGCTCTACGGCATCCCGCTCGGCGCGCTCTACGGCGGCCCCGCGCTGTTCCTGTTCGGGATCGTGTTCGCGAAATACTATGCGACCGCGTCGCTTTCGATCGAACGCTTGGTGGTGGGCGTGCTGCTGTTCGCGCTGATCCCGGTCGCCGCGCATCTGCCCGCGCTGGCCTCGCTCACGGTGTTGTGCGCGCTACTGGCCGCGCTGGCGGTCTTCGAGACCGTGCGATTCGCCCAACCGCGTGACGCGATCAGGCACGCTTGACCTGCGAGAGATGATGCCGCACACCGTGTTCGGACGGGGTCGCGCCGCGGTGTGACGGCGGCACCTTCACGCCCTTGCGCACGGCCTCGTTGATCTGGTCGAGGTTCTCACGCAGCATGTCGGCGACGAGTTCGTCGGTGCGCGGGTCGTCGAGCAGCTGACGCAGCATGCGGTAGACCGTGTCGGCGACGAGCCGCATGATGTCGTCGTGGAACGGGACGTAGCGCAGCTTGCCGGTCTGCGGGTCGTTCTTGATCAGGTCGACGATCAGCTGGTCGATCTCGGCATGGTTCTCCTCCAGCGCGGCGGCGATGTTCTGGGTGTAGTGGCCCGCGCGCAGGACGTTGGAGACCTCGTCGAGGATCGCGACCGTCATCGGGCGCTTGATGATGTCGACGATGGTGCCGACGAACCGGTTGACGATTGTCGCGGTGACCCGCTCCCCCAGCGCCCGATCGGCGACCCGGCCCAGCCGGATCAGGATCACCACGATCCGCAGCAGCCGGAACCCCCGGAACAGCGGGCTGGTCACCGGGATCATGCCGAGAATTTCGTACCAGTAGATGAACGGGAACGACCACGGCCAGCCCGCCCGCCGCCAGCGCCACAGGAATTCGACGGCGAAGATCGCGCAGATCGAGGTGTCGACGATGACGATCGCGTGATAGATCGGCCCGCTGACGTGGAAGAACGTGATCCACACGACCAACACCACCGAGATGATCGCCAGGACCAGCATGAAGATATCGATGCGCAACGAAGGTGTTTTAGAGCGCACGTCCGGCAGGGCCTCGACCCGTTCGATCCCCGGTGAAACCAACTGGTCGCTCCTGTAATCCTGGCGGCTGGCGCCGCGTGTTCGGCTTACTGCGCCCCACGCTAATTGCTCGACCGGCGCAGTGAGGGAGTTACCGATGCCGGTCGGTGGCGTGTTCAGCCTCGCAGGATGGCTTCGATATTGCGTTCAGCCAGTGCGGTGATGGTCAGCGACGGGTTCACGGTGGCGGTGCTGCCGGGGATCGCGGCACCGTCCATCACGTAGAGGCCGGGGTGTCCGTGGACGCGGCCGAAGGCGTCGGTGGCCTTGCCCAGGACCGCGCCGCCGAGCGGGTGCGCGGTGAACTGGGCGTTGGCGTCGTAGCCGAGCGCGCCGTATTCGGCGACCGCGCCCGCGCGTTCGGCGATCCGGTGGTCGACCGCGCGGGCCGCACCGGCGACCGCGTTCTGTACGCCCGTCGACCAGTTCAGGCCGACGCCGCCCGTCGCCGCGTGGTAGCCGAAGCGACCGCGGGTGGGGTCGAGGACCATGCCGAGCGAAGCGAGCGCGCCGGTCTCGAACGGGATGCCGGGGATGTACCAGTTCTCGAGCGTGAGCGGGACGTTGGTTTCGTCGTAGATGCGGCTGGCACTGGGCACACCTTGGCCGTGCCCCGCGATGTTGCTCGCGCCGCGGGCGAGCACCACGTCACCGTTGGTGCCGAAGCCGTCGCCGATGTGCTCGTTGAGGTTGGGCAGGGTGCCGGTGGCCTGCGCGCGGACCAGCAGCTCCGAGGTGCCGACGGAACCGGCGCCGAGGAACAGCTTGTCGCAGGTCAGGTTGCGGGTGCTCAGCACCTGGCCGGTCGGGGCCAGCTTCGACACGGCGACGACGAACTTGCCGCTCGCGTCCTGGGCGATGGCGTCGACTCGGTGGCCGGGGAAGACCTGGGACTTGCCGGTTTCGCGGGCGTAGCGCAGGTAGTTCTGGTTCAGGTCGAACTTGGCGCCGTTGGAGTTGCCGAGGGTCGAGCGGGCGGCGGTGGCCGAGGCGCGTGAGGTTCCGGCGAGCTCGCTGCGCAGTACGTCCCAGGTGAAGATCGAATCGTTGGGCACGGGCTGGAAGCCGGCCGCGCGCACCTGGTTGTCCCAGGCGCGTGAGTGCGCGAACGGCGAGGAGTTGTAGATATCGGCGGGCATCGTGTCCAGGCGCAGCATCTGGCGCACCCGCGGGTAGTAGACGCGTTCCAGCTCGCCGTAGTCGACGACACCGCCGAAGACCTGGTCGAACAGCCTGCGTTCCGGCGCCACCATCGCCCCGGTGAAGATCACCGAGCCGCCACCGACCGCGGCGGCCCGCCACACATCCAGCCCGGAATACTCGGTCACATCCAGCACCCCGCCGAACGCGCTGAAACTCATCGGCACCTTGGTGACGCCGGTGAAGCTGGTGCGATGCCAGAAGCCGCGACCGTCGGGCAGGTCGTCGCCGGTGAAGATCTCGCGCCACGGGTCGTTGGGCCAGTGCGAACCGCGCTCCAGCACGGTGTTGGCGATCCCGGCCTCGGCCAGGCGCAGCGCGGTCACGGCCGCGCCGAAGCCCGATCCGATGACGATGGCCTGCGTATGCGCGGGTGCGTCCGGGATCGGCGCGAAGATCTCCGGCACCCAGGACTGGAACATCGTCTCGCGCGGATCCGCCGAAGCGGGCGCGTGCGTTGTTCCCACGGCACCGGCAACAGCCGCAAATCCCGCCGCCTTGAAGAAGGCACGTCTGTGCACCAGGCCACCTCCCTCATCACGCATGGCCGACGCGAAGAATACCCCGCAACTACCGGATATCGCCCGGTAGTACCGACATTTGTCGCAAGTCACGACCAGCGGGAGAACTCAGGTGGTGAGCAGGCGGATCACCGCGATCGTGCCGACCACCACGATCACCCCTCTGAGCACATTCGGCGACAGCTTGCGACCGACCTTCGCGCCCAGCTGACCACCGATGATCGAGCCGACCGCGATCAACGCCACCGCCTGCCAATCCACCTCGGCGATCACGATGAAGATCACTGCCGACACCGCGTTCACGATCAGGGCGAGGACGTTCTTCACGCCGTTGAGGCGCTGGATGTCCTCGTGCACGAACACCCCGAGCAACCCGAGCAGCAGCACTCCCTGCGCCGCCCCGAAGTACCCGCCGTAGATGCCGGTGGCGAACACCGCGATCAACAGAATCGGGCCACCGTGTTCCGGTGCCGACGATTCGCCGCCGTCTCGGCGCTTCTTCACCCATGCGGCCAGCCGTGGCTGCACCACCACCAGCACGAGCGCGGCGATGATGAGCACCGGGACGATCGCCTTGAACGCCGCCGCGGGCATCGTCAACAGCAGGATCGCGCCCGTGATGCCGCCCAGCAGCGAAGCGGTGCCCAACTGCAGCAGTCGCGACCGCTGCCCCTGCAGTTCGCGCCGATACCCGACCACCCCGCTCACCGAGCCGGGGACAAGTCCGATCGTGTTCGACACATTCGCCGTCACCGGCGGCAACCCGAACGCGAGCAGCGCGGGAAAGGTGATCAGCGTGCCCGATCCGACGATCGTATTGATGCCACCCGCCGCGATACCCGCGGCGAAGATGGCCACCTGTTGCAACCAAGTCATATCGAATTCCTTTGGTACGTCTCGTCGGACGCGCAGGTCCGTACAAGCGTGCGTTATGGGGGAAACCGTACTGGTCAACCGGTGAGCAAATTCGGCGAGGTTGATTCTCCAGGCCGCTGACAAGCAGGGGTCGGCACACGGTAAGCTCGAAGGATCATGCTGCAGCGGGCTCTTCTTCTCGGCCGCCGCGACGGGTCCTGATACGGACCGGCTCCCGTCGCGGGGTTCCAACGCGCCGGTCGACCCGCTCCCATTCAGGGAATCCATCACACCCACGGAGAAACTTGCATGTCCTCGGCTGACGCATTCGTATCCGCATCGCGCACCATTTCGGCCCCCGGCAAACCCGCACCGGCCGACCAGCCCGCCTGGAACACCCAGAAGAACTCCTCGATGCCGTCGTTCCGGTATCGCCCCTTCGCCGAAGAGGTCGAGCCCATCACGGTGCCCGACCGCACCTGGCCGGACAAGATCATCGATCGCGCCCCCGCGTGGTGTGCCGTCGACCTGCGCGACGGCAACCAGGCCCTCATCGACCCGATGAGCCCGGCCCGTAAGCGCCGCATGTTCGACCTGCTGGTGCGGATGGGCTACAAGGAGATCGAGGTCGGGTTCCCGGCCGCGAGCCAGACCGACTTCGATTTCGTCCGCGAGATCATCGAAGACGGCGCCGTGCCCGCCGATGTCACCATCCAGGTGCTCACCCAGTGCCGCCCCGAGCTGATCGAGCGCACCTTCGAAGCCTGCGCCGGCGCACCGAACGTGATCGTGCACTTCTACAACTCCACCTCGATCCTGCAGCGCCGCGTGGTCTTCCGCGCCGAGCGCGACGCGGTGAAGAAGATCGCCACCGACGCCGCGAAACTGTGCCTGGAGATCGAGAAGCGCTACCCCGACACCGAGTGGCGCTACGAGTACAGCCCCGAGTCCTACACCGGCACCGAGCTGGATTACGCCCGTGAGGTGTGCGACGCGGTCTCCGAGATCATCGCGCCCACGCCCGCGAAGCCGCTGATCATCAACCTGCCCGCGACCGTCGAGATGGCCACGCCGAACGTGTACGCCGACTCGATCGAGTGGATGCACCGCAACCTGGCCCGTCGAGACTCGATTGTGCTGTCGCTGCACCCGCACAACGACCGTGGCACCGCCGTCGCGGCCGCCGAGCTGGGCTACCAGGCCGGCGCCGACCGCATCGAGGGCTGCCTGTTCGGCAACGGCGAGCGCACCGGCAACGTCTGCCTGGTCACCCTGGGCATGAACATGTTCTCGCGCGGCATCGACCCGCAGATCAACTTCTCCGACATCGACGAGGTCCGTCGCACGGTCGAGTACTGCAACCAGCTGGCCGTCGCGGAACGTCACCCCTACGGCGGCGATCTGGTCTACACCGCGTTCTCCGGCAGCCACCAGGACGCCATCAACAAGGGTCTGGACGCGATGAAGGCCGCCGCCGACGCGCAGGGCGCCGATGTGGCCGACATCGTCTGGGAGGTCCCGTACCTGCCGATCGACCCGAAGGACGTCGGCCGCACGTACGAGGCCGTGATCCGGGTGAACTCGCAGTCCGGCAAGGGCGGCGTCGCCTACATCATGAAGACCGATCACGGCCTGGTGCTCCCGCGCCGCCTGCAGATCGAGTTCTCGCAGGCCATCCAGGCGATCACCGACGGTGAGGGCGGCGAGGTGACGCCCAAGGAGATGTGGGATGTCTTCGCCACCGAGTACCTGAACCCGATCCTGCCGCTCGAGCGGATCAAGCAGAAGGTCACCGCCGCCGAAACCGACGGCGGCGTCGACTCGATCGTCGCGACCGTCAAGGTCGAAGGCGTCGAACAGGAGATCAGCGGCTCCGGCAACGGCCCCCTCGCCGCCTTCGTAGACGCCATCGCCACCGTCGGCTTCGACGTACGAGTACTCGACTACAGCGAGCACGCCATGTCCGCAGGCGACGACGCCCAGGCAGCCGCCTACGTCGAGGTAGCCATCGGCGACAAGGTCGTCTGGGGCGTCGGCATCGCCACCTCGATCACCACCGCCTCCCTGCGCGCAGTCGTCTCAGCCGTGAACCGCGCGGCACAGTAGGTCGCTCTATGGCGGCCGGGACCTGTGGTCCCGGCCGCTTTCGCACCTGTGGATAGATTCTCGAGCCTGTGGATAACTTCGGTTCGTCTGGTCGGTCGCCTACCGGATATACCGGTTGAGCTGGGCGCATTCGGATTCGCTCCGGTGCACGGGAGCGACTGCCCCCGACGCGCGAAAATTGCCTCCGTGTTAGCGTTTTAGGGCATATTCAGCGCCGAGCTTTCCTGCTCGTTCAGCGAGCAAGTGGGGGAACTGTGACCAACAACGACCATAATCCGACCTCGCCGCCGTGGCTGCAGAGTCCGTCGGCTGACGCGTCCGAAGCTGCGTCCGGTCCCTCCGGTGTGCAGACCGCGACCGAAGACGACATCGAGCCCGCCGCCACCGCCGCCGAGCCGACCGGGGAAGCCGTCAATCCGTCGACCGGTGAGCAGCCGATCGCCGAGCCCGGTCCTGCCGACCAGACCGTGTACCAGCCCGCCGGTTTCGCGCCGCCGGGGCAGTTCGCGCAGGGGGCTCCCTACTCGGTGCCCGATCCGTATCAGAGCAACGGTGGGCAGCCGATGGTGAACGGCCCCGAGCAGCAGCCCTGGCCGGGTCAGCCGGGCGAGCAGCCGTGGTTGCCGGGTCAGCCGGGCGGCGAGCAGCCGTATCCCGGTCCGCACGCGACCGGTGAGCAGCCGCAACCGGGCATGCCGCCGCAGTACCCCGGCGCCGAGGGGCAGCCGCAGTACCCGGGTGCAGAGGGGCAGCCCTACCCCGGTCCCGAACAGCAGCAGCAGCAGCAGCAGTTCCCCGCGCAGGAGCAGGGCCCGCAGTCCGAGCCCATCTACAGCTGGGCGCCGCCGCCTCCGCCGATGTACCAGCAGCCGATGCAGGGCGGGATGCCGCCCGGTCAGCAGCCCGACCCGCAGGGCCAGTTCCCCGGCCAGCAGCCCGACCAGGGCCAGTTCCCCGGCCAGCAGCCTGAACAAGGACAGTTCCCCGGCCAGCCGGGGCAGTTCCCCGGTCAGCTCGGTCAGCCGGGTCCGGCGGGTCCGCCGCCCGGTCAGCAGTGGGGCGGCGGTCCGGCCCCACAGCAACAGCAGCCGTTCCAGCCGCAGCACATGCAGCAGCTCGGCCAGCCCGGCCACTCGGTCAACGACCTGAACCTGCTCAAGCGCGCACGCAAGTCGCCGCGCAGCGGGTGGCGCAAGGCCATTCACAAGGTGTCCGGCGGTGCGATCAACCCCGGTGAGTCGGCGGCCGATGTCGTCTACCGCGATCTCGGCGAGCGGGTCAACCAGCCCGTGCGCGGCGATTACCGGATCGCGATCCTCTCGCTCAAGGGCGGCGTCGGCAAGACCACCACCACGGTCGGCCTCGGCTCCACCTTCGCCTCCCAGCGTGGTGACCGCGTCATCGCCATCGACGCCAACCCCGACCTGGGCACCCTGGCCCACCGGGTGCCGCGCCAGACCCGTTCGACGGTGCGCAACCTGCTCGAAGACCAGCAGATCACCCGCTACTCGGACGTGCGCGCACACACCTCGCAGGCCCCGAGCCGACTGGAAGTGCTTGCCTCCGAACAGGATCCGGCCGTGTCGGAGGCCTTCAGCGAGGCCGACTACCGCAAGGCCATCGGCATCCTGCAGTCGTTCTACAACATCATCCTCACCGACTGCGGCACCGGTCTGATGCACTCGGCGATGTCGGGCGTGCTGGACATGGCGAGCTCGCTGGTACTGGTCACCTCCCCCGCGATCGACGGTGCGCGCAGCGCCTCGGCGACGCTGGACTGGCTCGACCACCACGGCTACAGCAAGCTGGTCGAACGCACGGTCGTGGTCGTGAACGCTTCGCGCCGTGGCGCTTCCACGGTCGACTTGGACCAGCTGCGCAAGCTGTTCCTCGACCGCACCCGCGCCGTGCAGATCGTCCCGTTCGACGATCATCTGGCCGAAGGCGCCGAGATCGACCTCGAGCTGGTCAGCAAGCCGACCCGGCGGGCCCTGCTCGAACTGGCCGCGATGGTCGCCGACGACTTCAGCTACCACGGCCAGCAGCAGCAACTCCAGCAGCCGTACCAGCCGGGCCAGCCCCACCCCGGCCAGCCCTACCCCGGCCAGCAGTACCCGGGTCAGTTCTGAATTAGTCAGCGACCGTCAACGGGCCGGGGGCCATCGCACCCCGGCCCGTTGGCCGTCCTCCGCGCAGTCGCGCCGCAACATCGACGGCCGAGGTGTCCGCACGCACTGATCGAGCAGCCACTCGCGATTTGCGCCTGCGCCTCGGTGGTGCGGGTCTGTGCTTGGGTCGCCGGTCATTGCTTCCTGCGTACGGCACCCGGTCGACCCCGTTGCGCGAGGGTCGATAAGCCCGGCCGAGGTGCCCACCGGTCGAGCAGACGCGTGATTCGCATCGGTCAACGCATCCCCGCACCGATAGGTCGATGATCGCCTCACTCAGCGATGACAGCGCTCGCCGTCGCCTCGAAGGCATCGAGCACCGTGGCGATGGCCGGGCGGTGGTGTGCCTGGGGGCGGGTGACGATCTCGTAGACCCGCGCGGCGCGAACCCCGTCCAGCCGCAGGACCGACAGGTCGGGGTGCGCGACGGCGTAGCGGGGCATCAGCGCGACACCGTAGCCGGAGACCACCAGCGTCTCGATTACCCGGAACTCGTTGAGCCGCTGTGTGATTCGCGGACGAACCCCGGTAATCCTGGCAATGGATTCGAGCACGTCATCGACTGGGAACCCACCACGCACGCTCACCCAACTCTCCTCGGCGAGTTCCTCCGGACGCACCGAAGCCCGCCCGGCCAACGGATGATCCGGTGCGACAACAACATCGATCGGCTCCCGCATCAGCACCCGCGCCGACAGCCGAGGCCCGGACAGCGACGGCGCGCGTTCGTCGCGATGGGTGAGCACGATGTCGTAGTCGGCCAACAGTTTCGACACCTCACTCGGCGGCAGATCCTCGTCACCCGCGACCAATTCCACCCCGCTCCCCGCCAACGCGGCCAACACGGGCGGCAGCAGCAGCGCGGCCCCGGACGGGAACGACGCCACCCGTACCTGTCCGCGCGGCGAGCTTCGATAGTTGGCCATCTCGGCCGTGGCTCGTTCCATCGCGGCGAGCACGTCGTCGGCCCGCAACACCAGCGCCTGCCCGGCGTCGGTGAGCCGCACCCGCCGCCCGTCGGGTTCGAGCAGCGCGACCCCGGCCTCCCTGGCCAGCACCTTCAACTGCTGCGACACCGCCGACGGCGTCATCGACAGCACCTCGGCGACGGCGGCGACCGTGCCACGGTCGGCCAGCTCGCGCAGAATCCGCAGGCGTTCGATCGAGAACATGAAGTAAAACTACGTTATCCATCCAAATATATTCGATTGTGCTGATCTTTAGCGGCCCGCACGATTAGGGCGTGACCTCCCGTGACCGCCTACTCGGACTGACCGTCGTTGTGCTCTGGGGCCTGAACTTCCTGGCCATCCGCATCGGTCTCGACCACTTCCCGCCCTTCTTCTTCGTCGCCCTCCGCTTCGCCGTCATCGCGATCCCCGTGCTGCTCTTCATCCCGCGTCCCGCCGTCAAAACCCGGTGGCTGCTGCTCTACGGCACCGGTTTCGGCATCCTGCAGTTCGCGTTCTTGTTCACCGCGATGCGCACCGGCATGCCGACCGGCCTCGCCTCACTGGTGCTGCAGTCCTCGGCCCCGTTCACCGTGGTGCTCGGCGCGGTGCTGCTGCGCGAGCGGTTGCGGCCGGTGCAGATCGCCGGACTCGCGGTCGCCGTGCTCGGCATGACCATCATCGGCGCCGACCGGCTGGCGCACGCCACCCTGCTCCCGGTCCTGCTGACCCTCGCAGGCGGCCTCGGCTGGGCATTCGGCAATATCGGCGCGCGCCAAGCCGGCACCGACTCCCCGGGCTACAACCCGATGCACCTGACCCTGTGGATGTCGGTGGTTCCCGTCCTGCCGATGCTGGCGCTGTCGATGGCTGCCGAGGGGCCTGGAACAGGTTTCCGGGCGATCGGCACCGCGTTCTCCGCCGACGGCCTGCCCGCGCTGGCCGCGCTCGCCTACATCGCCATCCTCGCGACGGTCTGCGGATCCGGCTTGTGGACCTATCTGATGAGCCGCTATCCCGCGGGCACGGTCGCGCCGTTGTCGCTGCTCGTGCCGGTGGTCGGTATCGCCGCGGCGTGGGCGGTTCTCGACGAGGAGCCGTCGGTGGCCGCGCTGATCGGCGGGGCGATCGTGATCGCGGGCGCCTTCGCGGCGACGACAGCCCGCGGCATCAAGACCATGCCCGCGCCCACCCCCACACCCGAATTGGCCCGAGCCTGAGTGGGAATTCGGCCCATGATCGTCGAAGCTGTGGCTAGCATGTGGACCGGTCGCCCGATGCGTTTCCGCGCGACCGGTCGGTTTCGAGCTCGCGAACGACCCGCAGGTCGATATAGCCGGGTCTTCGCCGCGCTCTAGAGTGGTAGCAAATTCCAGGCAATACTCGAGCAAGGCAGCTGAACAGCGTATGGCGGAACAGCGGTTGCCCGTTTCGCGAAGGACCCTTCTTCGCGGCACGGTCGCGGCGGGGGTGTTATCGGCGGGGGCCGTAGCGGGAGCGCCGAGTTTCGCCGCGCCACCCGGTCGCCGGGTCGCCGTACTCGGCGGTGGTGTCGCCGGACTCACCGCCGCGCACGAATTGGCCGAGCGCGGTTTCGAGGTCACCGTGTACGAAGCGCGGGCGCTCGGCGGCAAGGCGCGCAGCGTCGGCGTGCCGGGCACCGGTCGCGGCGGCAGGCCCGATCTGCCCGGTGAGCACGGGTTTCGCTTCTTTCCCGGCTTCTATCAGAACCTGCCCGACACCATGCGCCGAATTCCGTTCGCCGGCAATGCGGATGGTGTGTGGAACAACCTCCTCGCGGTGCCGGAGGCCAGATTCTCCCGGCGCGACGGCGACGACATCCTGCTGGCACTGCCCGACGGCATCACCGCCGCGCAGGCCACCCCGGACTCCATCCGGGAAACCCTCGCCGCCACCATCACCACGACAGCCAAGATGTCGCCCGCGGAGGGCGCGTTCTTCGCGAACCGGCTGATGGTGTTCAACACCAGCTGCGATGCCCGCCGTTTCGGTCAGTGGGAGCACACCTCCTGGCACGATTTCGTGCGCGGTCACGAACGTTCACACGAATTCCGCGCGATCGTGTCCAGGTCGCTGACCTCGATCATGGTCGCCGCCAAGGAGGACCTGGCCAGCACCCGCACCATCGGCAGCATGGGCGAACAGTTCCTCGGCAACCCGCTCGGCCTCGGCAACGACGGCGGCCTCGACCGCGTGCTCAACAACACAACCAACACCGCCTGGATCGACCCGTGGGTCCAGCACCTGCGTGGCCTGGGCGTTCGCTTCGAACTCGGTGCCAGGGTGAGCGAACTCGAGGTGCGTGACCGCCGCATCCGGGCCGCGCGGATCACCGATGCCACCGGCGCACGCACCGTCGACGCCGACTATTTCGTCGTCGCGCTGCCGGTGGAACAGGCAAGAAAACTGTGGTCGTCGCAGGTGCTCGCCGTGGCACCGGAACTGGCCGCCACGGAACGCCTGTTCGTCGATTGGATGAACGGTATACAGATCTATTTCCGTGTGCCACTTCATATTTCGCGCGGGCACACGGCTTATGTCGATTCGCCGTGGTCACTCACCTCGATCAGCCAGAATCAATTGTGGACCAATAAACTGCCGTCTTTCGGCGACGGTTCGGTGGCCGATTGCCTCTCGGTCGACATCTCCGACTGGCATACGCCCGGCATCCTCTACGGCAAACCCGCCACCGCGTGCACCCACGAGGAAATCTTCCGCGAAGTCTGGGCGCAATTGAGCGCCCATCTCAACGATCGCGAACAACTGCTCCGCCCCGCCGACGTGCATTCCTGGTTCCTCGATCCGGGAATCACCTGGCAGGGCAGCGAAAACGCGAATGCCGACCCCTTGCTCATCAATACCGCGGGCTCGTGGGATGCCAGGCCGGAGCCGCACGGTTCGATCGAAAACCTGTTCCTCGCCGGTGATTACGTGCGCACCGATGTCGACCTGGCGACGATGGAGGGCGCCAACGAGTCGGCCCGCGCCGCGGTGAACGCCCTGCTCGACGTGGCGGGCTCGTCGGCGCCGCGCTGCCGTGGTTTCCGCCTGCGCCGCACCCCCGAACTCGAGCCGCTGCGCATCCTCGACGCCGACCGCTACGCCAAGGGTCTGCCCAACCTTTTCGACGACCCGACCTGAACCGCGACTACTGAACCGCACGTCAGAGGCGTCCCGCCTGCGTGCGCAACGCCTCCCGCACGCGGCGCGTAACACGACGTAATACCGCGTAACTACACTCGCGGCGTGGCAGACATCTCGGTGCGTGGGCGCTTGGCCCTGCGAGCAGCGGCGGCAGCGTCGTGGGCTTCGCAGAAGGCGGGTCGCGGCAAGGGTTCGATGATCGGCGGCCTGATCGCGTTGAAGATCGATCCGTCGATCATGACGCAGCTCGGACGCGGTCGGCGAACAGTGCTGATCACCGGCACCAACGGCAAATCGACCACCACCAGGATGACGACCGCCGCGCTGGGCACACTCGGCGAGGTCGCCACCCAGGCCGACGGCGCCAATATGGACGCGGGCATCGTGGCCGCGCTCAGCCTGCACCCGGGTGTGGCGCTGGCCGCGATCGAGGTCGACGAGCTGCACCTGCCGCACGTGAGCGACGCGCTCGACCCGGCCGCCGTGGTCCTGCTCAATCTCAGCCGCGACCAGCTCGACCGGGTCGGCGAGATCAACATGATCGAACGCAAGCTGCGCGCCGGGCTGCTGCGTCATCCCGACACCATCGTGATCGCCAACTGTGACGATGTGCTGGTGGCCTCCATCGCCTACGACCACCCGAACGTGGTGTGGGTGTCGGCGGGCAGCGGCTGGGCCGTCGACGCGACGAGTTGCCCGCGCAGTGGTGAACCGATCGTCTGGGAGGGCGAGAACTGGCGCTCGACCGGCGCCGATTTCCATCGCCCGCAACCTGTTTGGTGGCTCGAGGGTGAAGACCTGTGCGGCCCTGACGGTTTCCGTGTCGCGCTGCATCTGGCCCTGCCCGGTCGCGCGAATCGCGGCAATGCGGCTCAGGCTGTGGCCGCGGCGGTCGCGATGGGCGCCGAGCCTGCGAAGGCGACCGATGCCACCGGCACCGTGCGCGAGATCGCGGGCCGCTACCGCACCGTCACCGTCGGCGACCACGATGCCCGGCTGCTGCTGGCCAAGAACCCCGCCGGCTGGCAGGAGGCGCTGTCGATGATCGAGCCGTCCTCGGCCGGTCTGGTGATCGCGGTGAACGGTCAGGTGCCCGACGGCGAGGATCTGTCCTGGCTGTGGGACGTGCGGTTCGAGCACTTCGAAGGCGTGCAGGTGGTCGCCTCGGGCGAGCGCGCCACCGACCTCGCCGTGCGCCTCACCTACGCGGGCGTCGAACACACTTTGATCCCGGATCCGGTGCGCGCCATCGCATCCTGTCCCGCCGGGCACGTCGAGGTGCTGGCCAACTACACCGCGTTCCGCGATCTCAACCGTGACCTGGAGGCCCGCAAATGAGCGAGTCAACCATTCGTATCGGCCTCGTCCTGCCCGACGTGATGGGCACCTACGGCGACGGCGGCAACGCCCTCGTCCTGCGCCAACGCCTGCGCATGCGCGGCTACGACGCCGAGATCATCGACATCACCCTCGCCGATCCCGTCCCTGATTCGTTCGACATCTACACCCTCGGTGGCGCCGAGGACTCCGCTCAGCGCCTGGCCACCCGCCACCTCCAGAAGTACCCGGGCCTCCAGCAGGCCGCCGCCAAAGGCGCACCGGTGCTTGCCATCTGCGCCGCCATCCAGGTGCTCGGCAACTGGTACGAAACGTCGGCAGGCGAAAAAGTCGACGGCGTAAGCCTTTTCGACGTCACCACCTCACCCCAGAAGATTCGCGCAATCGGCGAAGTGACCACCACGCCCTTGGTCCCAGGCCTCAAAGCCCCCCTCACCGGTTTCGAAAACCACCGCGGTGGAACAACTCTCGGCCCCGACGCGACTCCGCTCGCCCGTGTCACCCGCGGTGTCGGCAACGGCGTAGGCGACGGCACCGAAGGCGTAGTCCAAGGCTCGGTCTTCGGCACCTACCTCCACGGCCCCGCCCTGGCCCGCAACCCTGAACTGGCCGACCTCCTCATCGCCAAGGCCCTCGGCATCCCCGCCACCGACCTCGCCCCCCTCGACCTCCCCGAGGTCGAACGCCTCCGCAAGGAACGCCTGCGCGCCTGAGTCGACAGGCGCTTACTCGGCGGTGGCCCCGGCGCGGGCCTGGTTGCGGGTGAGGAGCCAGCCGACGAGGGCGGCGAGGGGAAACATCAGGATGCCGTAGACGGCGGCGGGGATGGCCATTTCGGTGCTGTCGAGGACGCTGATCGCGATGGTGATGGCGATGGTGCTGTTGTGGATGCCGACCTCGAAGGAGCAGGCGATGGCCTGGCGGTCGGCGACGCCGAGTAGGCGCGGCAGGTAGTAGCCTGCCGTCAGGCTGATCAGGCAGAACACGACGGTGATGGCGCCGACGTCAGCGAGGGAGCCGGTCAGGGTGTCGTGCTCGGCGGCGATGGTGCCGAGGATCACCAGCAGCAGGGTGATCGCGGAGCCGATGCGCACCGGCTTGTCCATCCGGTCCGCGAATTCCGCCGACCAGCGGCGAACCAGCATGCCGAGCCCAACCGGGACGAGCACGATGGCGAACACCTGGATCACCTTGCCGAGCTGCAGACCGACCGAAGCTTCCTCACCCGCGGGCTCGAAGTAGCCGATGGCGAAGTTGGTCACCAGCGGCACGGTGACGACCGCGATGATCGAATTGACCGCGGTCAGCGACACGTTCAGCGCCACGTCACCACGGAACAGGTGACTGAACAGGTTTGCGGTGGTTCCGCCGGGCGAGGCGGCGAGCAGCATCATGCCGACCGCGAGAATCGGCGACAGATCGAACAGCAACACCAACCCGAACGCCACCACGGGTAGCACCAGCAACTGGCAGACCAGTGCGATAGCGACGATGCGCGGGGTCTTCGCAATGCGGGCGAAGTCGGCGCCGGTGAGCGAGAGCCCGAGGCCGAACATGATCACCACCAGCGCCAGTGGCAGACCGACAGATACCAATGGAGAGTTCATAGCCACACACTTCTCATCGAGCACTGAGGAGCCGAGGTCTCGGCCCATTGAGACGCGCGGGTCTCAATAAAGCAGAATAGCTAGATGTGACGTTCGTCGCAGCGAAATCGGCAAAGCATTACGGCACCGACGCGGCGGCCTCCGGAGCGGCGGCGTGGCTGCCGGTGCACAGCTCGTGGACGAAGCGCATCTTCTCCAGCACCCGCTCGGGCAGCACGAAGGGATACAGGTCGTCGCGACCCATCGAGCGGTTGACCATGTTCAGCGACCAGGTCAGCGGCAACCAGAGCTCGATGATCTTGTCGAAGCCTGCGCGGCCGATCTGCGGGCGGTCGAGCGTCGCACCGGCCGGGGCGAGGCCGAAGGCTGCGGCGGTGTCGAGGGTGTCGCGGATGTGCAGGTAGTGGGCGAAGGTCTCGGCCCAGTCCTCGGCGGCGTGCATGGTCGCGTAGGAGGAGACGTAGTCGCGTTTCCAGCCGCTGGGCGCGCCCTCGGAGTAGTGGCGGTCCAGGGCCGCCTGGTAGTCGGCGAACGGATCACCGAACAGCTCGCGAAAGCGTTCCAGCGCAGCGTCATCGGCGACCAGCACCGAGAAGTAGTAGTGGCCGGTCTCGTGCCGGAAGTGGCCGAGCAGGGTGCGGTAGGGCTCGGCCATCTCGATGCGCAACTGCTCGCGGTGCGGGTCGTCGGCCTCGGCCAGGTCCAGGGTCACCACGCCGTTGACATGGCCGGTGAGCACGCCCTTGTCCCGGCTCGACAGCAGGTCGAAGGCCAGACCGCGCTCGGGGTCCTCGTCGCGACCCACGATCGGCAGACCGAGCTCGACCAGTTCGAAGATCAACCGGCGCTTGGCTTTCTCGGCATCAGCGAAGGCGGCGAGCCCGGCAGTGTCGGTATCGTTGGGCCTGGTCCGCGTGAGTCGGCACGACAGGCACAGCGCCGGTCCGTCGGCGTCACCGTCGACGAGCCAGTTGCATTGCGCCACATGCAGGTTGTCGCACAGCCGGAAGCGATCACTGTCGACCACACCCGCCACATGATCGATCGCCTCGTCGCTCGGCGGATCACCGATCACCACCAGCGCACGCTCGCCCACACTGAAACCCAGTGCGCTGCGGCAGGACAGACAAACAGAATTCTCGAAAGCCAACTGCTGACCGCAATTCGGGCAAACGAAGTCACGCACGGACTACACCTCCACCGGGGCTACATCGACCGACACCTTGATTGTGGACTGTTTCGCGTCGGTGTAGATGATGCCACGCAGCGGCGGCACGTCCTGGTAATCGCGACCCCAGGCCACCGTCACGTAGCGCTCGTCGGCGAACTGGTCGTTGGTGGGGTCGAAGGCGATCCAGCGGCCGGTGCGATCGGTCTCGTCGGTGCCGGGCAGCCACACCGCCGCCCAGGCGTGGGTGGCGTCGACGCCGACCATACGTTCCTTGCCAGGGGGCGGGTCGGTGGCGAGGTAGCCGGAGACGTAGCGGGCGGCCATCCCCTGCGAGCGCAGGCAGGCCGCGCCGATCCGGGCGAAATCCTGGCAGACACCTTCACGGGCGGCGAAAACGTCGGCCACGCTGGTGCTCACCGTGGTGGAGCCCGAGCGGTACTGGAAGTCGTTGTGGATACGGGTGTTCAGCTCGGTGACGGCTTCGAGCAGTGGCCTGTTCGGTGGGAAACTCTCTGCGGCATAGGCGATCACGTCGGGGGTGATCTCGGGCGGGAGCAGGTCGAGGGTGAACTCGACGGCGAGTGGGCCGGTGGCGACGGTGGGCCGTGCCGCCTCCCACGGCATGTCGGCACCGGGCACGGTGTCCGGGTGTTCGCCGTCGACATCGATCAGGGATTCGCCGGTGACCTCGAGGTTGCGGTGCTCGGAGGTCACATGGAAGTAAGTCGTGGTGTTGCCGTAGACATCGGTGCCCACCGAGCGGTCCGAGGGCACGGGGTCGATGTAGATCTCGTGCTCGAGCAGGCGCTGACCCGGGTATTCGCGCGGGGTGAGGTACGCGCGACCATAGGAGCTGGTCACGTCATCGGAGTAGCTGTAGGTGGTGCGGTGCACCACCATGTATCGCCGGGTCATCCGACTGGCCTTGTGTTGCCACCGATGCGGCGTACTGCCACATATCGCGCGCTCATCCGACCATCCTCGTGTTACCCCACAGCGGCTGAATACCCAGCGGGACAGCGAGTTTGGTTGTCTCGAACGATTCGGACAGCTTGCGCAGCCGCAAGTGCACCCCTTCCAGCAGTTCCACCAGCTCGGTCCGCACACCGTCGTCGTCGGTGTTCTCCAGGTCGGCCGGGTCGACGCGGCGCAGCATGCGCTGGGCGTCGGCGAGCAGCCGTTGGGAACGCGAGGCGCCGGAACCGCCCGGCAGCGCCTGGAAGTCGGCCTCGAGCCGGTCGAGCTGGTAGATCAGCGAACGCGGATTGCCAGGGTCGAACAGCAGCAGACCGGCCAGCGCGGCAACCCGCGCCGAACCACGGTGGCGGCGACGGTAACTCACCGCCGACTCGGTCGCGGAAAGCACGGCTTCCGCGACCACACTCTGCACCTCCGCCGAGCTCTTGCGCCCCAGCGCGGCATTGATCAGCGACGTCACGGCGAGCCCTCGCTCGATCCGTTTGCCGATATCCATCACGTACCAGCCGGTGTCGCGCACCAGCGACTCCGCGCCGATCCCCGACAGCGCCAGCAATCCCGACAGCGTCTGCGAATGCACCGCCGACAGTGCCGTCTCCTGTTCGCTACTGGCACTGCGGAATTCGGCCAATGCGCGATCGACTGCACCGATGATCATCCAGGTGTCACCGGAGAGCTGATCACGCACCGCCCGCGCGGCGGACCCGTAATGATCCACCGCGTACGACAGCGACCCCGGCAGCTCGCGATTGCCGGTCAACGAGGCCAGGTACTGGAAGCCCTCCGCCGACGCACCCGCCACCGCGCGCCGGGCGGCTACACCGTCCCGACCGCTGGAATCCATTGCACGATGGGTGAATTGACCCTGCGCCTGCCGAGACCGCGCGAGGACCGGCTCCGCTTCCGGCTCTGGTATCGGCTCCGCTCCCCGCTCGGGTGTCACACCGGTGGTGCGCAGCGCCCGAGCCAGCGCACTGGTCCCGGCCCGCTCCCACGGCGCCTCCGCCTCGTCGTCGGCGGTGTCGCGATCCTCCGCCTGATCCTGCCCCGCCGACTGACCTTGCCCTGCTGTCTGGCTCTGTGACACCGACTGGCCCTGTCCTGCCGACTGGCTCTGCGAGACCGACTGGCCTTGTCCTGCCGACTGCCCCTGCGACGCCGACTGCCCCTGTCCTGCCGTCTGGCTCTGCGTCATCGACTGCGTCGCCGCTGGATCAGCCAGAGAGTCCTGGCCCGCTGCGCTCGTTGTTACTTCGTCCGTCGACGATGCATCCTCGAATTCCGCATCACGGGCAGTCGATTCGGCATCGATCGACGAATCGTGTTGCTCAGCAGCAGGATTCGACTGTCCCGCGGCGGACTCATCGTCGGATCGTACGGCCACCAACTGACCGATTCCGTTGGGCAGCACCGACGGTGGCGCGATCGTGCCCGTGGTGATCGACAGCGCCCGCATGAGGATCGGCAAAGCTTCCGCGCCGTCGAGCCAAGGGCGGTAGCGGAAGTCCTGGTAGACGTCGTGAGTGGCGGCGAGCAGACGCACCACCGACTCGGCCCGTTCGCTGTAGCGTCCCATCCAGAACAGGTCGTTGAGCACACGCGGTGAACTGATCGCCTCGACGACCGGCACCGCCCTGCGCAACCGTTCCTCCGGCGGCGCTTCGGCACTCACGGCAGGCACGGTGGCCGGGGCCGCGCGGACCCACACGTCCTTGGCGGCCACCTTGATCACGCTGCGGGTCGGTTCGAGCCGCATGCGCTGCTGACCGAGCCCGCCCGACATCGCCGTGTAGCTACCCCTTCTGGCCAGCGAGAACAGCCGCATGCCCACCGGGGCGGGTGCCAATCCGGCCGGGCCGTCGACCGCGGGCGCGACCGAGAACTCGGCCGGTTCCTGACCGACCCACTTCCAGCGTTCGGTTTCGATCCGGGCGGCGAGGTCGGTGCGTTCGGCGGCCGACAGGCTCGGTCCGAAGATCGTCGAGCCGTCGACGGCGGAGCGGATCACCAGGTCACCGACGTGCGAGACCAGGTGCGAGCGCTCGGTGGCGTCGCCGCCCCAGTAGGTGGGGGTGGCGTCGAGCAGCAGGTCTTCGCCCAGGACCGAGCGGGCGATGCGTGGCAGGAACTGGCTCAGCGCCGGCGATTCCAGCAGCCCGCTGCCGAGGGTGTTCACCACCGTCACGGCCCCGCGCCGCAGCACCTCGACCAGTCCGACCACACCGAGTCGCGAATCGGGTCGCAGGTCCAGCGGGTCGGAGAATTCGGCGTCGACGCGCCGCAGCACCACATCGACGCGTTCCAAGCTGCCGAGCGAGCGCATCCACAGCGCCCCGTCGCGTACCACCAGATCGGAACTCTCGACCAGTGGAAAGCCCAGCATCTGCGCGAGATATGCCTGGTCGAAGGCGGTTTCGGAATGCGAGCCTGGGCTGAGCACGACGACGACCGGCTCCTCCCCGTCGGCCAGCTCCGGTGCCGCTTCCTCGAGCATCAACCGCATGGCCCGCGCGAACGGGCTGAGTGGGCGCGGCCCGGCGTGCTCGAAAGCTTCGGGGATGGCCTCGGCCACCACGCGACGGTCGGCCAGCGCGTACCCGGCGCCCGAGGGTGCCTGCGCCCAGTCGGCCAGCACCCGGAAGTGCCCGTCGCTCCACCTGCTGATGTCGCAGGCGTGCAGGAACAGCTGGTGGGTGCCGGGGATGGTGATGCCGTGCGCGGCCCGCACGTACCCGGTGTTGCCGAATACCACCTCCGGTGGCAGCAGACCCGAGTTCAGCAGCCTGCGTGGGCCGTACACATCGGTGAGCACCTCGTCGAGCACGAGCGAGCGCTGAACCAGGCCGGTTTCGAGGCGGGTCCAGTCCTCGGCGGAGACGAGCAGCGGAATCGGGTCGAGGCGCCACGGCTGCGGGATCGCGGTGTCGGTATCGCCGCCGAGACCGACCTCGGTGTAGGTGACACCGTCGTCTTCGATCTGTCTGCGCACCCGGTGATCGATCCGATCGATCCCGCCGATCCCCTGGTCGATGAAGTCGGCCGACAGCTCCGACCACATCGACCGCACCCGCCCACGCCCGTCGACGAGTTCGTCGTAGTACCCCGTGGTGGGCCGACCGCACTCGTCGAACCGCGCGCCCGCCTTGCTGTCAGCTCGATACCGCGCGAACTGCTCGGCAACCTGGGCACGCACACCCGTCCCCTGCCGATCCCCATCCCGCTGCGCTTCATCGCGCTGAGCCACCGAGCCTCCTGTATTGATTGGCGGCTGGCGCCGCGGGGTTTTGCGGCCCCTTGTGTCCCGATTCTTCCCTCCTCCGGTCAGTCGCTGCGCTCCCTCCCTCCGTCACTGCAGAATCGGGACGGCCGCAAAACCCAAAACCACCGACATCCATCGACTTGTCGACCGGATCGGTCTACATGCGGTGCGCCGAATCCTGCCTACCGGCCCCACACTGTTCGCGCGCGGCGTAGGTCCAGGATGCCTGGTGCGCCGACATCGGTCGACTGTGCCGCGATCTTCGCACGGAGTTCGGCGGGATCGGTCGGGTTCACCGTATGTCCGGCGGCCTCGAAACGGCGGTTGCGGCGGGACTGGGCGGCGACGGCGTTGACCGGGGCGTCGTCGTAGGCGCGGCCGCCGGGGTGCACGACGTGGTAGGTGCAGCCGCCCCGGGAGATGCCGGTCGCGACGTCTACCAGGTCGAACACCAGGGGTGCGTCGACGGTGATCGAGGGATGCAGGGAGTTCGGGGGCTGCCAGGCGCGGTAGCGCACGCCTGCCACCTGGACATCGGATTTGTCGGTGGCCAGCAATGGGACGGGCATGCCGTTGCAGGTCAGGACGTAGCGGCCACGGTCGGCGCCGACCAGGCGCACCTGGAGGCGTTCCACCGAGGAGTCGACGTAGCGAGCGGTGCCCTGGCCGGTGGTTTGTTCGCCGAGGGTGAGCCACGGTTCGATCGCGCCGCGCAGTTCCAGCTCCGCCTCACCGATCATGGCGGTGCCGATGCGGGGGAAGCGGAATTCGGTGAAGGGGTCGAGCCAGGCGGTGTCGAAGTCGACGCCCGCCGCGCGCAGGTCGGCGGCCACTTCGGCGATGTCGTTCATCAGGAAGTGCGGGAGCAGGTAGCGGCCGTGCAGGTTCGCGCCGTGGCGGATCAGCGGCGCCCGCAACGGCTTGTCCCAGAACATCGCGACCAGGCCGCGCACCAGCAGCGACTGCACCATCGCCATCTGGAAATGTGGCGGCATCTCGAAACCACGCAGCTCCAGCAGTCCGAGTCGGCCACGCGCGGAATCGGGGCTGTACAGCTTGTCGATGCAGAACTCGGCTCGGTGGGTGTTGCCGGTGAGATCGGTGAGCAGGTGCCGCAGTGCACGGTCGATATGCCAAGGGGCCGACTGGATTTCGTACGGGGTCGGTCCCGCGGTTTGCGCGGACAGCCTGGCAACCTCGGCGAAGGCGATCTCCAGTTCGTAGAGCGCGCCTTCGCGGCCTTCGTCGGCGCGGGGCGCCTGGGAGGTAGGGCCGACGAAACGACCCGCGAACAGGTACGACAGCGCGGGGTGACGCTGCCAGTAGGTGAGCATGGAGACCAGCAGGTCGGGGCGGCGCAGCATCGGCGAACGTGCTGGCGTCACCCCGCCGAGGGTGATGTGGTTGCCGCCGCCGGTGCCGCCGTGGGTGCCGTCCACGTCGAAGGATTCGGTGCTCAGCCGGGCGAGCCTGGCCTGTTCGTAGAGGGTGTTCAGCACTTCGGCCTGCTCGGCGAACGAGCTGGTCGGCATGATGTTCACCTCGATCACGCCCGGGTCGGGTGTCACCGAAAAGGTGTGCAGCCGTGCGTCACTCGGCGGGGCGTAGCCCTCGAGCACCACCGGCTGTCCGATCGCCACCGCCGCGGCCTCGACCTTGGCGATCAGATCGAGGAAGTCGTCGAGCTCGGTCACCGGCGGCAGGAACACGTGCAGTCGCCCCTGCCTGACCTCGGCGACCAGCGCGGTCGTCGGCGTGAAGTCAGCGGACTCCACTGCGGCGGGCGGCTCGACCCGCTCGGCCCGCAACGGTTGCTGGTACAGAGGATCGCTGTCGGGCAGGATCGGCGGCGCGTGCCAGGACACCGACCCGATCGGAAGGCGAAGTCCCGCAGGCGAATCACCGTCGGCCAATACGATCCGGCCGCGACTGTCCTCCGCGCGTCCACGCCGCATCTGCCAGTCGGCGCTGGCCCAGCCCGCACCGTCGGCCCGCCGGTGGATCGGCAACACATACGCCGACGGCTGATCGACCGACTCCTCCAGACTCTCGAGCAGCACCCGCCGTACCTCGGGCGAGTCCTCGGTCGGGTCGATATCGGCCGGCGGCGGATCGCCGTACGGCGCGCTCACCGTCGCCGCCAACCGCGCCAGCGGATCCTCGAACGCGGGCCGCACCTGCTCGTCCGGCAGGCCCAGGGTGCCCGCGATCTCCGCGATCAATGCCTTGGCCGCACCGATATCGGCGGCGGGAGCGCGATCGGGGATCAACCCCGCGGCCGTGTTGATCGGCTGCGAACGAGTCAACTGGATGGGCGGGAAGACCGACTGCGGCGCGCTCCCGGCCCCCTTGTCCTTCCGGCCCTTCTTCTTCCCCGATGACTTTCGCTGCTCGGCCTTCGCCTTCTCGGCCGCCTTGGCTGCCTTCTTCGCGTCCTTCTTCGACACCTCGGCCTGCTCAGCCGGACCGGCGTTGCCACCGGGGTCGGCGCCGGCCTGCTGGCTCTCCGCGGCGCGGCGATGTTCGGCGGGGACCAGTTCGACGGGCTCGTCGATCAGCGCCGGTCCGTCGTCGAACTCCACCACGTCCAGGTCCGCCACGGGATCATCGTCGACTCTGTCGAGAAGGTCGACGTTGCCGCGCGCATCGTCATCCTCGGCCAGCCCCAACGCGATGACGGCGGCGGCGACATCGTCCCCACCGATCCGGCGACGCGCGTCGAAGACCGCGACCATGTCGACCGGAGCGACCGAGACCGGGGCAACCGCGTCGGTCGGCAGGTGCGCATCGAGAACCGAAACCGCGTCGACCGGCCCGCTCACCTCGTCGACCGCGTCCGGGCCGGGCTCCTCGGCCAGCCCCAGCGCGACCACCGCGGTCGCGACTTCCGCACCGGCCGGTGCGTATCCGTTCGCGTGATCAGCGACAACCGGTCTCACCGGTAGATGCTGCGAAACCGGCGTCCACGGATCGGTGAGCAGGTCCTGCCGCTGCCAGATCGGCACCCCATCGGCCCGCCAGGCGATCGCGATCTCCCAGCGGGGCAACGGTTCTCCGGGATACCACTTGCCCTGGCGATATTGCACGATGCCGGTCGGCGCGTAGATCGAGCGCAGGCGATCGGCGAGGTCGACAGCACGTTCACGTTTGTGCGCGCCGTCGGCATCGGTGGTCCATTGGGCGCTGACCTGGTCGTCGATCGACACGAACGTCGGCTCGCCACCCATCGTTAGCCCGACATCGGCGGCCGCCATTCGCGCGTCGATCGCCGCACCGGAGGCGACGACGCGTTCCCACTGAGAATCGGTGTAAGGCAGCGTGACTCGCGGGTCCTCGTGAATGCGACGAACCACATTGCTGAAATCGAGGGTGGCTTCGGTGATTCCGGTCGCGCCGGTGATCGGAGCCGCGGCGCCCGGGTGCGGGGTGGCGGCGAGCGGAATATGGCCCTCACCTGCGAACAGCCCGGAGGTGGGATCCATCCCGACCCAGCCCGCACCGGGCAGATACACCTCGGTCCAGGCGTGCAGGTCGGTGAAGTCGGCGGTCGGGCCCGACGGACCGTCCAGCGACGGCACGTCGGAGGTGAGCTGGACCAGGTAGCCGGAGACGAAACGCGCGGCCAGCCCCAGCTCGCGCAGCACACCGACCAGCAACCAGGCCGAATCGCGGCACGACCCGAGCGCGGTGCGCAAGGTGTGATCGGGCGTCTGCACGCCCGCCTCCATGCGCACGGTGTAATCGACCGAATTGCGCAGCGCGTAGTTGAGTTCGACGAGATAGTCGATGACTCTGGTCCGGCTCTTCGGCCGGTGCGCCTGCGCCCAGTTCCGTAGCAACTCACCAGGACCGCTCCCCGACCCGTCCTCGTCGACGCGCCGCAGATAGGGCGAGAGGTCCTCGGCGAGCGCGGACTCGTACTCGAACGGGAAGAACTCGGCGTAGTCCTCGATGAAGAAGTCGAACGGGTTGACCACCTCAAGGTCGGCGATCAACCCCACGGTGATCGACAACTCCTTCGTCGGGTTCGGAAACACCAGGCGCGCAACGAAGTTGCCGAACGCGTCCTGCTGCCAGTTGACGAAGTGCTCGGCCGGCGACACCTCCAGCGAATACGCCTCGATGGGCGTGCGCGAATGCGGCGCGGGACGCAACCGCACCTCGTGCGGATGCACCTCGACGAGTCGGTCGAAGGAGTATGCGGTGCGGTGCTCGAGCGACACCTTGATGCCCATTCACCAAGTTGACCACAGACCACCGACACCGCGCGGGGCGAAGAAACCGGAGTTTCCCGTTTCGAAACACCGCGGTATCGACATCCTCTCCGGCCTAAAGGCCCGAGATTCCTACCAGCGCCCTACGACGCTCTCGGCGGGTTCCTGTTTCAACGCCAGCCGCTCGATCGAAACCGAGACTCACACCAGCTCCGCAGGCGTTTAGCCTCTCGGCCTGCCCGGCCGCGAGGATGTTGATCGCCGCGTTGCGATCACGGTCATGTACAGCACCGCACCCGCACGTCCATTCCCGGACATGCAATGACTTCTTCTGCCCGACCGCCCCACACTCGCAGCACATGCGGGTCGAGGGAAACCAGCGATCTACCTTGCCGAAGGTTCGCCCGTACCGGGCCGCTTTCTCTTCCAGCATGCGCGTGAACATGCCCCACCCGGCATCGTGCACCGACTTCGCCAACTTGGTCCGGGCCAAACCTTTCACGCACAGGTCCTCGACATACACCGTTTGGTTGTCACGGATGATCATCGTGGACTGCTTGTGCAGCCAATCACGGCGTGCGTCACCAACTTTCGCGTGAGCCCTCGCGACCCGCAGCCGTGCCTTCGCCCGGTTCGCCGAACCCTTGTCCTTGCGAGACAAAAATTTCTGCGCCTTACGAAGGGCGCGTTCGGCGTGCCGCAGAAACCGGGGCGAGGTGATCGTCTTACCGTTCGACAGGACCGCGAACGTCGTCAACCCGAGGTCGATACCGACCTCGGAGTCGACCGGCGGCAACGGCTGTGGGTTCACCTCGACCACGAACGACGCGAAATACCGACCCGCCGCGTCCTTGATGACCGTCACCGAAGACGGATCCGATGGCAGGTCCCGTGACCAACGCACCGCCACATCACCGACCTTCGGCAACCGCAACTTCGCACCCGATGTCACAACGAACCGGGCGTTACGGGTGAACCTGATCGACTGCCGATTGTCCTTACGAGACCGAAACCTCGGCGGCCCCAGCTTGCCGCCCTGCCGCTTCCCGGTCACCGAGGCGAAGAAGTTGCGGTAACCGGTGTTCAGATCGGCCAGTGCCTGCTGCAACACCACCGACGACACCTGCGCCAACCAGGCACGTTCGGGGGTCTTCTTCGCCTGCGTCAACCGCTTCGACAGTTCACCATCCGACAAGTGCGAGCCACCAGTCCGGTACGCGTGCATCCGTGCGGCAAGAGCGTCGTTGTACACGACCCGCGCGCACCCGAATGCCCGCGCCAATGCCGCCTGCTGCCCCGGCGTGGGGTTGAGGCGGTAACGGTACCGGAGCTGCACCCACACAGCCTAGCATTGGGTTATGGCAGAATATGGTGATATTCGGACTGGTAGACACTGTGTTTTCGTTCTTCATGCTCACTTGGTTTTTGTCACCAAGTATCGGCATCGGGTGTTTACCGCTGGCCACCTCGGGCGGATGGAGGAGATCATGCGGGCGGTGTGCGGCAACTTCGAGTGCGAGCTGGTCGAGTTCAATGGCGAGAGCGATCATGTTCACCTGCTGGTGAACTTTCCGCCCAAAGTTGCCGTGTCGAAGCTGGTGAACTCCCTCAAGGGGGTGTCGTCGCGGCGGATGCGCCAAGAGTTCCCTGACTTGGTGCGCCACTATTGGCGTGGCCAGCGGCTCTGGTCGGGGTCGTATTTCGCGGGGTCGGTCGACGGGGCACCGATCAGTGTGTTGCGTGAGTACATCGAGCAGCAGGGCCGCCCTGTTTAAGGCACGCTCGGGCCTTGGCGGCCCTCCCACGTGTGGGCCCGAGGTCTCGGCCCGACGAAGGAGTGCCTGCGGTGCCAGCCGCTAAGCTGCCCCTATGAGCTACGACCACATTTTGCTGCCGTCCGGCGTCGCCAGCTCTGTCGACGAGATCGATGCCTACCTGGCCGCACAGGAAGGCGTCACCGAGTCGGAACCGATCGCCGAGATCGCCGCCGAGCTGAACGCGCGCAATGCCGAACTGCCGGTGGAGGACTCGTTCCTGAGCGTCGATTCCGTCGGCGGCCCCAGCGGCGACACGCTCTACATCCCCTCGCCGTACGACGCCATCGGGTTCGTGCGCAACCTGCTCTTCGACCTGGCCACCCCGCGCGGTTTCGCCGTCTACGATCCGCAGCTGACCTGGCTGATCGACCCGGCGGGCCACATCCCGATCAATGTCACGCACGGCGGGGCGGGCGAATTCCCGTATCTCACCGAGGAATTGGCGCACAAGTGGGTCGCCGGGCTCGCCGCCCCCAACCCGTACCTCATCGTCGAGCAGGGCGATCAGCGCTACATCCAGACCTACCGCGACCCGAGCGGCCCGTACACCCTCGAGTACCGCGACGGCGCGCCAGACCGGCATTTCGGCACGACCCTCGAAGACCCGGCGCAGGTCGCCGACATCATCTGGGACTGGGCCAACGGCAAGCCCGCCACGGGCGACGGCGTCATCTGGGCCCGCGTCGACCTCTGAACCGCGAACGCGGTCCGACCGGCGGCAACTTCAACGCTGCTGGTCGTCAGCCCTACCGCGCCCGCGTCAGGCCTACCGCGCCCGCGTGAGCCCTACAGCGCTCGTCTGCCCGACAGTGCCCGTCCGAGGGTCAGTTCGTCGGCGAATTCCAGGTCGCCACCCATCGGCAGCCCCGAAGCCAACCGCGTGACGGTGAGCCCGGGGAAATCGCGCAGCATCCGCACAAGATAGGTGGCCGTCGCCTCGCCCTCGGTATTCGGGTCGGTCGCGATGATCACCTCGCTCACATCGATGCCGTCCTCCTGATTACCGATGCGGGTGAGCAGCTCCCTGATCCGCAGCTGATCGGGCCCGACGCCACTGAGCGGATCGAGCGCACCACCGAGCACGTGGTAGCGACCACGGAACTCGCGGGTGCGCTCGATCGCCTGCACATCCTTGGGTTCCTCGACCACACAGATCATCGTGCGGTCGCGGCGCGGGTCGGCACAGATCCGGCACAGCTCACCATCGGCGACGGTGCCGCACGACACGCAGAACTGCACGCCGTCGCGCACCTTCTGCAGGGCGGCCTGCAGCCGGTCGATATCCGGCGGCTCCACCGCCAGCAGATGAAAAGCGATGCGCTGTGCGCTCTTCGGACCGACGCCGGGCAGTTTGCCCAGCTCGTCGATCAGATCCTGTACCGGCCCCTCATACATCAGAAGTCGGGCAGACCGGGCATCGAACCGCCACCGAGACCCTGCGACAGCGGGCCGAGGCGCTCGGCCGCGAGCTGCTGCGCATTGGCCATCGCGTCGTTGATCGCACCGATGACCAGGTCCTGCAGACCGTCGACATCGGTCGGATCGACCACCTTCGGGTCGATCGTCAGCGCGCTCACCTCACCGCTCACCTTGATCGTGGCCTGCACCAGACCGCCGCCGGCCTGACCGGTCACCTCGGTCTCGGCGAGCTCGGCCTGCGCCTGCATCACGGCCTGCTGCATCTGCTGAGCCTGGGCAAGCAAAGCCTGCATATCGAATTGACCATCACCGGGTTGCACAAACACTCCTGTGTTGATTGGCGGCCGGGGCCGCGAGGTTTCGGCCCTGGGGGTTGCCAGCTTAGTCGCGTAGATCGGTTGCTGAAGGGATGGCTCTGCTGCGCGTTCGGGCATACGATCGAGGCAGGTCGGGCAATGGTTCAGCAATCTCTAGGAGATCCGATGAATGCATCCCGTGGGCGGCTGACGTCGGCGTCAGCTCTGTGCGCCTGTGTCGCCAGCCTGCTTCTTCTCCCACCTGCCGCCGTATCGGCCGATTCCGGGGCCGGGATCGTCGACTACGGGAACGGCTGCGTGCTCGATCCCGGCAATCGGGCGGCGACCATCGATTCGTTGCGCTTCCGGTGCGATGTCACCCAGCAGGACCAGATCTACCGCGACTCGTCCGCGGGCGCTGTCGCGTCGGGCCTCACCAACGGCTGGGTGACCCGACCGCCGCAACTCGAGGCGGTCGCGCCTGCGCTGTGGATCGGCAAGGTGTTCCGCACCGGGCCCGATGGCGGCTCGTTGACCAACCGGGTCACCGGCGCCGGGATCGAGGCGTTCCCGGCCGACGTCTATCGCGCATCGTCGATCCTCGACGGCGGTCCGACCTGGGCGCTGAACTACGCGCCGTCGCCCACCCCGCAGGTCTACGACGAGATCCGCGAGGTGACCCCGGGCGTCTGGTTCGGCTATTCGTGGTGGCGCGAGGGCGCGTGGCCGCTGCTGGCCGCCTTCGTTTTGGCGCCCGCGTAACTATTTCTTGACCCTCCACTGGCTGGAAGGTGTTTTCTGGACCGCATGACAGCAACCGTGGCGATCGGCGAGTTCGCCCGCCTCACCCATCTGAGCGTCAAGACGCTGCGGTACTACCACGAGATCGAGCTACTCGAGCCTGCCACGGTGGACGCGAGCACCGGTTACCGCCGATATTCCACCGAGCAGGTGGAACGGGCGCATCTCATCCGTCGCCTGCGCGACCTGGAGATGCCGCTCCCCGAGATACGCACCGTGCTCGCGGCGGCCGATCCCGCCGAACGGGATACCGCGCTGCGGGCCCATCTGGTCAGGATGGAGGCGGCCCTGGATCGCACCCGCGAGGTGGTGGTCTCGCTGCGTGCCCTGCTCACGGCGCCGCCGCCGCCGATCGAGGTCGACTATCGGATCGAGCCGGCGTTCACGGCGCTCACATTTACCCACGAGGTCGAGCGCACGGACATCGCCGAATGGTGCGGCACCGCGTTCGAGGGGCTGTACACCACCCTGCTCGAGTCAGGTGTCAGCCCGGGAGGCGTTGCGGGCGCGATGTATTCGAACGAGTTCTTCACCGACGACAACGGCGTGGTCACCGCGTTCGTGCCATTGCCCGCCGGTGCGGAGCTCGTACCCACCGGCGCTTTCGCGGTCGTCGAATTCCCGGCCAGCCATTTCGCCGTGGCGGTACACGACGGCCCGTTCGAAGACTTCGACCGCACCTACGGCGCACTCGGCAGCTATGTCGCCGAGCACGGCGACACCCTGCCCGACCAACCGGTCCGCGAGCGCTACCTCGTGGGCCCGGACATCACCGACAACCCGGCCACCTACCGCACCGAAGTGTGCTGGCCGATCACCGAAGGAGAGATCTGATGACCATCGCCCTGGCAAATGTGACGATCGACTGCGACAACGCCGCAGGCCTGGCCGAGTTCTACGCCCAGCTGATGGACACGACCGTCGATCCGGGGGGAGCGGAGTTCTTCGCGACCGTCGGCAAGTCCGCGGGCGCCACCCCGCTGCTGATGTTCATCAAGGTCGGGGACAAGAACCCCGGCAAGAACGTCGTCCACCTGGATTTCGCGTCCGCGCAGTCACTGGACTACATCGAGCGCGCAATCAGCTTGGGTGCCAAGCACATCGCCGATTTCGACGAGTACGGCATGCAGTGGACAACCCTCGCCGACCCCGAAGGAAATCTCTTCGACATCGGCAAGGCCTGACCTGCGACCGGCTCAGGCCAGTTCGCGCGAGAGGTTGCCCAGCACCTCGGCCTGGATCTTCTTCAGGCCGAGCGGGGCGAAGATGCCCTCGAAGATGCCGCCGATGCCGCCCGCACCCTTCCAGCTGGTCTCGACGGTGACCTTCGAGCCGGTGCCGTCGGGGGTGACGGTGTAGGTGGTCACCATCGAGGAGTTGGCGTCGGTTTCGGTGAGGGTCGAACCCGACACCGTCACGGTCGCGCGCACGTTGCGTGAGCGCTTCTCGGTGGCCTGCAGCGTCCACTCCGCCACGGTGCCCGCACCCTGACCACCCTCGATGACCTTGTAGTCGCGGTAATGCGCGGAAAGAATGCGCGGCCGAATCGTCTCGTAGTCGCCGATCGCTGCGAGTGTGCGCTGCGGATCCGCGGCGACGACGATCGAACTGCTGGCGCTGACCTGTCCCACTGTTGACTCCTTGCTGGGGGGTGGCGATATATCTCGACCGGGTTACATCCTGCCTTGTCTCCGACCGGTTCTCCCGACCAGGTTGGGGCGGCGCGGGAACATGTGCGTGACATTTTGTCGCGGCGCGCAAGTATCCGGTGGCCCGGTGGACGGCGTCGTACTAGCGTCAAAGGGGTGGCAGTGAGTCTTTTGGGTAGGGCTGGTCACGAACCGGCCGCACGCGAGTCCGGATATGCCGCGCATCGAGCGGGCGTGGAGCGACTGCTGGAAAGCTATCGCGCCATCCCACCCGGTGCCGTCGTCCGGCTGGCGAAGAAGACATCGAACTTGTTCCGGGCCAGGGCGGCAACCACCGCGCCCGGCCTCGACGTGTCCGGCCTCGGGCAGGTGATCGCGGTGGATCCGCAGGCCCGCACGGCCGACGTGGCGGGCATGACCACCTACGAGGACCTGGTGGCGGCCACCCTCCCCTACGGTCTGGCGCCGCTGGTGGTTCCCCAGCTCAAGACCATCACGCTGGGCGGCGCAGTGACCGGTCTCGGCATCGAATCGACCTCGTTCCGCAACGGTCTCCCGCACGAATCCGTGCTGGAAATGGACATCTTGACCGGCTCCGGCGAGATCATCACCGCGACACCGGACGGCGAGCACGCCGACCTGTTCCACGGCTTCCCCAACTCCTACGGCACTCTCGGATACTCCGTGCGGCTGAAGATCGAGCTCGAGCCCGTGTTGCCGTTCGTGGAACTGCGCCATGTGCGCTTCCACGACCTGCGCGAACTGGAAGCCGAACTCGACCGCATCGTCGTCGAACGCCGTTACGACAGTGAAGATGTCGACTACATCGACGGTGTCGTGTTCAGCGCCGGCGAGAGCTACCTGACCCTGGGCCGCAAGACAGACGAACCGGGCCCGGTCAGCGACTACACCGGCATGGACATCTTCTACCGCTCCCTGCAGCACGCCGACGGGGTGAAACGCGACAGGCTGACCATCCACGATTACCTGTGGCGCTGGGACACCGACTGGTTCTGGTGCTCGCGCGCCTTCGGCGCTCAGAACCCGAAGATCCGTAAGCTCTGGCCGAAGTCGCACCGGCGCAGCAGTTTCTACTGGAAACTGGTCGCCCTCGATCGCAAGTACCACATCGATGACCGCAGGCAGGCCCGCAAGGGCAAACCCCCGCAGGAACGCGTCGTGCAGGACATCGAGGTGCCGGTGCAGCACACCGCCGACTTCGTCGAATGGTTCCTGCGGGAAATACCGATCGAGCCGATCTGGTTGTGCCCATTGCGCTTGCGTGCGACCGACGACGCGTCGACGGACGGTGCCCGTCCGTGGCCGCTGTATCCGCTCGAACCACAGCGCACCTACGTCAATGTCGGATTCTGGTCGGCGGTGCCGACCGAGCGAGGTCAACCGGAAGGGGCGGCCAACCGCGCGATCGAGAAGATCGTGTCCGCGTTCGACGGGCACAAATCGCTCTACTCGGACTCCTACTACGACGAGGCCGAGTTCGCCGAGCTCTACGGCGGCGACACCTATTCCGAACTGAAGACCCGTTACGACCCGGACCAACGACTGCTGAATCTGTATTCGAAGGCGGTGCAACGCAAGTGACGACATTCAAGGACCGATCCGAGGTATTGGCAGAGCTGGGCACCCGGCTCAATATCGCCGAGGTCGTCGAAAGCCTGGTAGACGGTGACATCCCCGTCCGCGTCACGGCCTACGACGGCAGCGCCACCGGCCCGGAGGGCGCGCCCTACACCCTCGACATCAAGACCCCGCGCGGCATCAACTACCTGGCAGGGGCCCCCGGCGACCTCGGGATGGCACGGGCCTACATCGCCGGCGACATGATCGCCGACGGCGTACACCCCGGTGACCCGTACGACATCTTGAAAGCCATGCAGGACATGAAGTTCCATCGTCCTTCGGCGCTGTCGCTGGTCACCATCGCCCGCTCGCTGGGCTGGGAGCGGCTCAAGCCGATCGCGCCCCCGCCGCAGGAGACGCTGCCGCGCTGGCGCCGGATCGCGCTGGAAGGCCTGCGCCACTCCAAGACTCGCGATGCCGAGGCGATCCACCACCACTACGACGTCTCCAACAAGTTCTACGAGTACGTCCTCGGCCCGTCGATGACCTACACCTGCGCGGTGTACGGCGACGAGGACTGGACCCTCGAGCAGGCGCAGGAGAACAAGTACCGCTTGATCTTCGACAAGCTGCGGCTGAAGGAAGGCGACCGCCTGCTCGACATCGGCTGCGGCTGGGGCGGCATGGTCCGCTACGCGGCACGACGTGGCGTGAAGGTGATCGGGGCGACGCTGTCGGCCGAGCAGGCCGCCTGGGCCCAGCAGAAGATCGCCGAGGAAGGTCTCGGTGAGTTCGCCGAGGTCAGGCACAGCGACTACCGAGACATCCCCGAGGGCGAATTCGACGCGGTCTCCTCGATCGGCCTCACCGAGCACATCGGCGTGCACAACTACCCGTTCTACTTCGGCTACATCAAGGACAAGCTGCGGGTGGGCGGCCTGTTCCTCAATCACTGCATCACCCGCCACGACAACACCCGCACCACCAAGGCGGGCGACTTCATCGACCGCTACGTCTTCCCCGACGGTGAGCTGATCGGCTCCGGGCGCATCATCTCCGATATCCAGAACGTGGGTCTCGAAGTGCTGCACGAGGAGAACCTGCGCGAGCACTACGCCCTCACGCTGCACGAATGGTGCAAGAACCTGGTCGCCAACTGGGACGAGGCGGTCGCCGAGGTCGGCGAGGGCACCGCGAAGGTGTGGGGCCTGTACATGGCGGGCTGCCGACTCGGCTTCCAGCGCAACGTGATCCAGCTGCACCACGTACTCGGCGTGAAACTGGACGAGAACGGCACCTGGGACGTCCCGCTACGCCCGTGGTGGACGCCGTAGTCTGTCCGCGGCGCCAGCCGCCAGAATTACTGCAGTAGTTCGTCTAGGAAGTGGCCAGGTAGGTCCTGCAGGATCGGGTGTTGTCGGCCGTCGTGAGATTGCGTGCGCAATACGTGCAGCAGGCCGACAACACCCGGCCCCGCGTCCAGCAGCGGTCTGGTCCAGCCCAGATCGGCGCAGGTGCGCAGGACCGGCAGCACCAGCCCGGTCGCTTCCCCGACCCACCCGGCCGACGCCAGGCACTCCGCGAGCAGCAGCGTCGAGTCCAATTCCGCACGGGGACGCGCTTGTTCGAGTGTGTTCGCGTAGATCACCCTGGCGTGGCGGGCGGCGCGATCGTCGGCGCGCAGCCGCTGTTCGGCCAGCAGGACCCGGATATCGGCGATCGCGCGCGCCTCGGCGATCAGCGCGGCGGCACCCTTCTTGCTGCGCGCCCCATTACCGGAGGCATCAGGGGTCAAATTGTCGGCGCCGGTGGGGAATCCGAGCCTGGACCGTTCGGCCCGCACATGAGCGTCCAGGCGCGCCAGCCCGTTCTCCGCGGCCACGCGCGCACCCTCGTCGAGGCGTGCCGAGGCCGTGTACTGGTCACCGAGCGCGGCCTTCACCCTTGCCCCGATCACGAAGGTCGCGATCAGGAAGTCGACGGGGCCGACCCTGGTCACCAGCTCGTGACTCTCGTCGAGTAACCGATCGGCCGTCGCCAGATCGCCACGGCGATAAGCCAATTCACCCAGCAGGGCCGCTGCGACACGGGCGGCGTCCGAGCGCGGGCCCGCCCTGGCGCGCGCCGTCGCGTAAGCCTGCTCGAAACAGGTGGTGGCGACGCCGATATCGAGCTGCTCGTAGGCGGCGTCACCCAGCGCGCAGAGACCGAACACCGGACCGAGCGGGTCCTTCGACTGCGCGTGATAACCGGCGGCCCAGTCCTGCAGCTCGGTCACCGCGTCGAAATCGAACTCGCACAGCCGAACGAACGACATCAGGTTGGCGGCGGTCGACACCGCCCAGGCAGGCAGATCGCCGGGCGCTTTCAGCACCGCGGTCAAACTGTCGGCCACCTCGGCGGTGTTGTCGTGGGCTACCCGGTCGGCAGCGTCCAAGACCGTTGCCACACAACGCTGTTCGGACACCTCCGGCTCGCCGGGCGCACTGCGGGCCAGCAGGTTCGAGAGCCTGCCGAGCGCGCTGCGGGCGGTTCCGGTCTGCTGCATGTTCATATTCGCCCTGGCCACCGCCATCAACAGCTTCGACCGTGATGTCACCTGCTGCACAGGCAGTTTCGAGACACTGCCGAGCAGCGTGGCGAGACGGGACCCGTCGATCAGATCCATGCCACCACTTTCGAGCAGGTCAGCGGCGAGTTTGAGATCGGTCGCTGCCACCGCGTGATCCACCGACTTGCGCAACAGTTGATGCTCGGCGTACCAGCGAGCAGCCTTGCGGTGCAGCGCTTTCGAACGGCCGGGATGCTCGCGTTCGAGCCGGGCACGCAGATGCTCGGCGAACAGCGGTTGCATCCGATACCACTCCGGATCGTGCTGGATCCGGTGCAGGAACAGCTCACGCTGCTCCGCCTTCTGCAGCAGCGCCGCACCATCGGTGACCTCGGCGAGCGCCCCCGCGAGGGACCCGTTCACCCGCTCGACCACCGAAATCGCCATCAGGAACTCCAGCTGTTCCGGCGCCAGCGCGTCCAGCACATTCTCGGCCAGGTACTCGCGCATCCCGTGCCCACCCTCGGCGAGCGAACTCAGCAACTGCGCCGGATCGGACTTCCCGCGCAGCGTCAGACTCACCAACTGGATCGCGGCGGGCCATCCATCGGTCGCGGTGTGGATCTGCTCGACCTGCTCGTCGGTGAGCGCGAAACCGTTGCGCTCCACCAGAATCTGCCGGGTCTCCGATTCGGTGAGCCGCAGCGCGGCGGCATCCAGCTCCACCAGTTCGTCGCGCACCCGCAACCTGCTGATCGGCAAACCGGATTGATCGCGACTGGTGATGACGAAACGCACGTGGTGGCAACCGTTGTCGAGCAGGGTCGCCATCGCACGCTGCACGCCGGGGTCGCGCACGCGGTGCCAGTCGTCCACCACGACCACCACCGGTTGCCCGCTGGCGTGGATCTCATCGATCAGGGTGGCGATCACGTAGGCGACGGCGTCGGCGGGACGCTCCTCCAGGACCTGCTCCAAGCCCGTGCCGACGTCGGGGCGCACCCGGCGGATGGCCTCGATCAGGTGGGCGAGGAACCAGATCTCGCTGTCGTCGTCCTGGTCGACGCCGAGCCAAGCCACCGGGATATCGCGGGTGGCCAGGTCCGCGCGCCACTGGGTGGCGACGGTGCTCTTGCCGAAACCGGCGGGCGCGTGGATCAGGGCGAGTCGGCGCTCGCCACCCTCGCGCAGCACGTCGAGCAGGCGCTGGCGGGGAAAGGGTTCCCGAGCGGGAGTCGGCGGGCGGAACTTGGTGGCCGCGGTCGGCGGCAGGGTGCCGGTGGTCGTATTCGGCATGGGCACCGAGGCGCCCGCGGGCTGCAGGGTCAGCGGCCAACTGCGGCGGCCGGTGACCGATTGCAGGACCTCCGGTGCGTCGTCGGTGGCCTCCTCGGCGTCGAGCAACGCCATTTCGTCGGGCATCTGGCCGTGGGCGCGTTGGACCTCGCGCAGGAGTTCGCCGAATTCGTAGGCGGTGGCGGGCCGGTCGGTCGGCTCGGGCGACATGGCCCGTTCGATCACCGCGGCGACGTCGCCGGGGATGTCCTGGGCGCGCAGGTCGGGGACGTGCTGGGTGGTGATGCGCAGGAACTGGGCGACCACCTTCTCGCCCGCGTGCCGTTCGAAGGCGGCATGGCCGGTGAGCAGGGCGAACAGGGTCGCGCCGAGTCCGTAAATATCAGACTGCACGGTCGGTTCGTTGCCCCTGAGCACCTCCGGCGCCGTGAACGCAGGCGACCCGGTGATCAGGCTGCTCGACGTCTGGAAACCGCCGGGGATGCGGGCGATGCCGAAGTCGGTGAGCTGTGGTTCGCCGTAGCCGCTGATCAACACGTTGGCCGGTTTCACGTCCCGGTGCAGGATCCCCGCCCGATGCGCCGACTCGATCGCCGCCGCCAGCTTCACCCCGGCGCGCAACGTATCCGACCAGGTCAGCGGGCCGCGATCGTGAATGAGGCGTTCGAGCGAGCCGCGCGAGCAGTACGGCATCACGATCAGCGGGAGTCCGGTCTCGGTCACGTCGACCTGCAGAATATCGACGATGTTCGGGTGCCCCGACAGCCTGCCCATCGCCTGTTCCTCGCGCAGGAACCGCTCCCGGCTCTCCACATCGATCTCCGACGACAGCACCTTCACCGCGACGACCCGATCCAGCGCCGGCTGTAAAGCCCGGTACACAACACCGAACCCGCCCCGGCCGATCTCCTTTGCGGCGGTGAGCCCCATCTCGTCCAACTCGGCGACCACGACCTCATCGGGCTCCCCCGGCGCCTTCGTCCGCTGCGTATTCAGCCCCACCGGCGCCGCCTCGGAGAGCCCGCGCTGCATACGCGTCGGTTCCGGATCCATGTGACCACCTCTCGAGAAATCGGCGTCACCGGCGTTTCGGTCGGTATGCGGAATCGACATCACCGCACATATCCAAGCTAGCGCGATCCGGCATCTATCGGGTGGAGATTCGACGCTGTGGCGGCAACGGTTGTCCGAACCGGAACTCAGCGCACCGCGAGCGCGATCACCTGGGTGCGCTGTTCGGCGGCGAAGTTGTTGTCCGCGACCAGCACCAATGTGCGTTCACCCGAGGGCAGGCGCGGGCCCCACGTCATCGCTTCGATATTGTCGACGGCCTCGATCCCGAGGTCCGCCAAGTCGGCGACCAGCCGTTTCGCGACCGGGCGAGCACCCGCGATCGGCGTGTCGAGCACATTGCTCGCGGCCGCGGTGTCGATCTCGAAGATCCGAACGCGGTTGCCGACGCCCTTGGCGAAAGCCCGTTCCACCACCAGGAATCGCGACGGATCGAGCGCGTCGTTGGCGAGGATCGCGGTGACGCCATTGCTCGACTGACCCGGTTCCGGGTACGACTCGGCGAACACCGGCTCCAGCGGATACGCGTACTGCGCCAGCACCGGTCCGAACCTGGCCTGCACGGTGATCCGCGTTGTCGCCCCCGCCGTCGTTGTCGCGCCTGGGCCGTCCTGGAGCAACGGCCCTTCCAGCGCGGTCACGAACAACGCGCCACCGGCCGCGAACGTCGCCCCTTCGAGGGCCTGATTCTGGCGTGGACCCGAATCAGGCTGCATCCGTTCGTTTTCCGGAATCGGCAGCTCAGCGACAAAGCCGCCGTCGGCCCGCGCGACGCGCACCGACGGATCCGCGAGCACGCCCCCGGCCCGTTCACCTTCCTGCGTCCAGAAGTAGTCGCCCGTCCACGGGTCCACCCGAATGTCTTCCGGATCCACCGACTTCGGCGGATACACGGTCCCGTCGGCACGTCGCAGCGGGGACGTGCCCGTGAAGCTCACTGGACCGATCCCTGTCTCCCCCACCGGAATCCGAGCCGTGTACGTCCGAGCAGGCCCCTTCTCCGATCGATCATCACTGATCAACACGTATTCCCCGCTATCGGCCAGGTAGTCGATCCCCGACAACCCGCCGACGACGGTCCCCTGAAAGTCCAGGTCGCGCGCGACAACCTGCTCCCCCAGCACCCGGACGCCGGGATCGGCCACCGCCCCTGGCGCGCTCACCCCGACCACCATCGCACCGAAAATCACCGCGGCTACCCGACGTCCCATGGGCCGCAACGCTATCCACCCGAGCACACCCCAGGGTTAACACCGTCCGAACTGTCGGTTCGTACACAAAGTAGGGTCGATGGCATGAACCGGGCGGGCTCGGGGCCGTCGGGGTGAAAAGGGGGGTTGGTCATGATGTATCCACACGGACAGCAGGATCCGGCGGCCTGGGGGCAGCCGCAGCAGCCTGCGGCATACGCGCAGGAGATCCCGCCGCTCGGGCCGCCGCCGAAGAAGTCGAATGCCGGGTGGATCGTCATCGTGCTGGTGCTGATCGCCGGGCTGATCGTCGGTGCCGGGCTGCTCGTATCCGCTGGTAAGGGCGTTGCGGGTTCGGCGGTGGCGGCGTCGGCGACGGGTAAGCCGTCGTCGACCACCACCGGAAAACCGACGACGACCACGTCGAAGCCCAAGGCCGGGGCGCAGTTGGGTTACGCGGACTACGAGGGGCCGTGGAACTTCAAGCTCGGCGACGTCCAGATGCATGCCGACTGGGTCGAGGGGCGCGATCACAAGAACTGCGCACCGGTCGAGAAGGGCGGCAAGCTCACCGGGTTCGGATGTCAGTACGCCAGCGAGATGCTGCTGACGGCCGAGAGCGGAGCCGTGAAGATCACCCAGTTCGTGCTCGGGATGAAGGACACGGCCGCAGCGGAGTCGTCGGCCGACAAGATCGAGGAAAAGGATCTGAACGTGCGCGCCGTCGGGATGATCGACGACTTCGAGACCGGCAAGTGGAAGGCGAGTTCGTCCAAGGAGTTCGTGGTGATCACCCTGGTGACCGCGACGTCCGCCGTCGACGCGGCCCTCGTCGAGAAGTACCTGCGCTACCGCCACGGCGACATCGTCGGTGCGATCGGCTTCCGCTAGCGGCCCTTGCGCGTCGTCCCCGATCGGCGAAGAATTGGTGCTTCGGTGGGCTCGGCTGTGGGCCGTGCTTGACTTCTCCGCGGTGGACCACGACGCGACTGCTCACCATCCGAGCAGAAGCGAGATGTCATGTCCGCGCTGGTACGCATGAGTTTCGACGCGCCCGAGGAAACCCGGCCGTTCGAGCAAGGTAAAGGTCGACTCGACCTGGTCAACGTCGAAAGCGGCCCGGTCGGGCGCGCCGTCTTCGAACCCGGTTGGCGATGGAGTGAGCACGTGAAGCCGATCGCGGGCACCGACAGCTGTCTAGCACCGCACATCGGCTACTGCCTGTCCGGGCACCTCGTGGTCCAGATGGACGACGGTGAGAAACAGGAATACGGCCCCGGCGACGTTATGATCGCCCCGCCCGGCCACGACGCCTGGGTCGTCGGCGACGAGCCGTGCGTAGTGCTCGACTGGCAGGGCTACGCCGACTACGCCAAGCCCCGATAACGGCGAACGCCCGCCACCTCGACGAGGTGACGGGCGCTGCCGAACTACAGACTTACTTGCGCAGCGAGGCCGGAACCTCGAAGCGCGAGCCGAACTTCGCGGCCAGCTCGTCGGCACGGGCCACGAAGGCCTCCTGGCCGCCGGGGTAGCCCACGATGAACTGGTGCGAGCCGCCCGACCAGGCCGGGAAGCCGATGCCGAAGATCGAGCCGATGTTCGCGTCGGCGGTGCTGGTGAGCACGCCTTCGTCGAAGCACTTCTGGGTCTCGATGGCCTCGGCGAACATCATCCGGTCCTTGAGGTCCTGGAAGGTGACACCCTCGGGGAGCTCACGGCTGGAGTTGAAGGTCTCGCGCAGACCTTCCCAGATGCCGGTGGCCTTGCCGTCTACGTAGTCGTAGAAACCGGCGCCGCCCGCCTTGCCCTTGCGGTCGAACTCGTCGACCATCTTGTTGATGACCTCCGACGACGCCTTGGCGGCAGCGTTGATCTGATCCTCCTGGCCCGCCTCGATCAGCGCGGCCTGAGTCTCCTTGGAGATCTTCTGCATGGTCGTGAAGTTGAGCTCGTCGCTCAGCTTCAGCGGCGCGGCCGGGTAACCGGCCTGCAGACCGGCCTGCTCGACGGTCGACGGGTCGACGCCTTCCTTCACCATCGAGATCGCCTCGTTGATGAAGGTGCCGATCACGCGCGAGGTGAAGAAGCCACGGCTGTCGTTGACCACGATCGGGGTCTTCTTGATCGCCAGGGTGTAGTCGTACACGCGGGCCAGCGCCTCGTCGGAGGTGTTGTCGCCCTTGATGATCTCGACCAGCGGCATCTTGTCCACGGGGGAGAAGAAGTGGATGCCGATGAAGTCCTCGGACCGCTTCACACCCTCCGACAGGAGGGTGATCGGCAGGGTCGAGGTGTTGGAGCCGAGCAGCGCGTCGGGCTCGACGATGTCCTCGATCTCCTGGAAGACCTTGTTCTTCAGGTCCGGGTTCTCGAACACGGCCTCGATCACGAAGTCGACGCCCTTGAAGTCGGCGGCGTCCGCGGTCGGGGTGATGCGAGCCAGCAGCTCAGCCGAGCGCTCCGGGGTGGTCTTGCCACGCGAAAGCGCCTTGGCCTCGATGGCTTCGGAGTACGCCTTGCCCTTTTCAGCGGCCTCGAGCTTGACGTCCTTGAGGACGACCTCGTAGCCGGCCTTCGCGGAGACGTAGGCGATGCCCGCGCCCATCATGCCCGCGCCGACGACGCCGATCTTCTTGATCTCACGCTTGGGCACATCCTCGAACGACGGACGCGAGCCGCCACCGTTGATGTGGTTGAGGTCGAAGAAGAACGCCTGGATCATGTTCTTCGCGACCGGCCCGGTGAGCAGGCTGATGAAGTAACGACCCTCGATGTCCAGCGCGTTGTCGATGTCGACCTGCGCGCCCTCGACCGCCGCGGCCATGATGGCGCGCGGGGCGGGCATGTTGGTGCCCTTGATCTGCTTGCGCAGGTTGGCCGGGAACGCGGGCAGGTTCGCCGCGAAGGCCGGGGTGGACGGGGTGCCGCCGGGGATCCGGTAGCCCTTCTTGTCCCACGGCTGCGCCGCTTCGGGGTTGGCCGCGATCCACGCCTTGGCGGCGGGCAGCAGCTCGTCGACCGAGGACACGACCTCGTCGATCAGGCCGATTTCCTTGGCCTTGGTCACGCGGTGACGCTGACCCTGCAGCAGCACCTGCATCAGCGCGTTCTGCAGACCGATCATGCGGGTCACACGGGTCACGCCGCCGCCACCGGGCAGCAGGCCCAGCGACACCTCGGGCAGGCCGATGGCCGAACCCTTGACGTCGGCCGCGATGCGGTGGTGGGTGGCCAGCGCGATCTCGAGGCCACCACCGAGGGCGGCACCGTTGATCGCGGCGACGACGGGCTTGCCGAGCTGCTCGAGGCGACGCAGCGGGCCCTTGACGCCGTTGAGCATCTCGGCGACCTCGGCCGCGTTGTCCGGGCCGACCTGCATCATGTTCTTCAGGTCGCCACCGGCGAAGAAGGTCTTCTTGCCGGAGGTGATGACGACACCGGTGATGTCGTCCTTCTCTGCTTCGAGGCGATCAACGGTGGCGGCCATCGAGGTGATGTACGCGTCGTTCATCGTGTTGGCGCCCTGGCTGGGGTCGTCGATGGTGAGGACGACCACGCCGTCGGCGTCCTTCTCCCAGCCGATGATGTTGTCAGTCATAAGTTTTCGTTCTCTCCTGTGAGAAGTGTTCGGCCGGGTATCAGACGCGCTCGATGATGGTGGCAACACCCATGCCGCCACCGATGCACAGCGTGATCAGGCCGTAGCGGCCGTTGCGACGCTCCAGCTCGTCGAGCACGGTGCCGGTGATCATCGCGCCGGTGGCACCCAGCGGGTGGCCCATCGCGATCGCGCCACCGTTGACGTTCAGCTTCTCGTCCGGGACGTTCAGGTCCTTCTGGAACTTCAGCACCACCGAGGCGAAGGCCTCGTTGATCTCGACGAGGTCCATGTCCTCGATCGTCAGACCGGCCAGGGCCAGCGCCTTCTTGGCGGCCGGGGTGGGGCCGGTCAGCATGATGGTCGAGTCGGCACCCGAGGTGGCGGTCGCGACGACGCGCGCACGCGGGGTCATGTTGGAAGCCTTACCGGCCTCCTCCGAACCGATCAGCAGCAGGGCGGCGCCGTCGACGATGCCCGAGCTGTTGCCACCGTGGTGGACGTGGTTGATCTTCTCGATGTAGGTGAACTTCTGCAGTGCGACCGCGTCGAAGCCACCCATCTCGCCGATGCCGGCGAAGGCCGGGTTCAGCTTGCCGAGGTCGGCGGCGGTGGTGCCGGGGCGCATGTGCTCGTCGTTGTCGAGCACGACCAGGCCGTTGATGTCCTTGACGGGCACGATCGACTTGGCGAAGTAGCCGCCGGTGGTCGCCGCGGCGGCCAGGTCCTGCGAACGCACGGCGTAGGCGTCGACGTCATCGCGGGTGAAGCCCTCGATGGTGGCGATCAGGTCGGCCGAGATGCCCTGGGGCACGAAGTAGCCGTCGTAGTTGGTGGCCGGGTCCAGCGCCCACGCACCGCCGTCGGAGCCCATCGGCACGCGCGACATCGACTCGACGCCACCGGCGATCACCAGATCGTCGAAGCCCGAGCGAACCTTCTGCGCAGCCAGGTTCACGGCCTCGAGGCCCGAGGCGCAGAAGCGGTTGAGCTGGAAGCCACCGACGGTGTCGGGAAGGCCGGCCGCAGTGACCGCGGTGCGGGCGATGTCCATGCCCTGGTCACCGACAGGGGTGACAACACCGAGGATGACGTCGGAGATCTGATCCTCGTTGAGGTCAGGGAAACGGTTACGCAGCTCCTGGATCAGACCAACAGTCAGATCGATCGGCTTGACCGAATGCAGCGAGCCGTTCTTCTTGCCGCGGCCGCGCGGAGTGCGGATGGCCTCGTAGATGTAGGCCTCTGTGGTCATATCGGAGTGTTTCCTTCCTTGGGGTGCGGTGGCCGCACGAACACCAGGGCCTTTCGCCTCGATGCCGTACAAATCCCGGCAAGCACCAGCGGAGCATAGAACCATGCTCTTCCGACGATCCCGGCCACCCGTTCATACTACCGTGGTGTGCGAACTCCCGTTAACTTAACGCGGTGCGGACGGCCACTGTCAACCATCCAGACTCTTTGCCCCGAACTGTTCACGCAGCAACGCCAGAGCCACCTCGTCCGGGTCCTGACGGTCACCAGGGGCCACCGGCACCGCGGCGGCGGCCAGCATCTCCCGTTCCTCCTCCGGCGTAGGCGGTCCGAGCACGGCCGCGGCGCGCGCGGCATCGGCGGCGGACCGGGACTCCGAGGAGTCGTCCGGACCGGGGTCGTCGGGTAAGTCGGGGAAATCGGGCGGCGGAATGTCGTCGTCGGCAGGCCGGTTGGCCCGGTTCGCCGTCTGCCCACCTCCGGCCTGACTCGGCCGCGAGAACTTCGGCCTGCCCGCAGGCTTTGTCTCCGTACTCCCCGATGCCCGCGCGGGACCAGCCTTCGCAGCGGGTGCGGGACGCGGTGCGGGCGCGCCGGTCTCCCAGCGCACATCCAGCTCACGACCGAGCACAGCCCGCACCGCCGACCGCACCGCCTCGATATTGCGCGGATCGGACAACCGCTGCGCCAACGGCGGACTCTGATGCGCGAACACGATCGTGGTGCCGTCGACCCGCGACACCGCCGCACCCGACAACAACGCCTGCAAAGTAGCTCCGAACTCGCGTACCCGACCCTTGATCTCGGGCCACGCCGCATCCACGATCCCGACCAGATCCTCGGTCGCCGCCGAACCCTGCACGGCACTGACCTGCAGCTCCTCCGCCTCAGCTTCGGACTGGACGTCCGGTGCCGACTCCACCTGTGGCGCTTCAACTTCCACCGGAGTCGCATCGACGGGCTCTACCGGCGCAGGAGTCGGCCGTGGGCTGTCGGCAGCTTGTGCGACGGATTCCTCGACAGGCGAAGACGCTTGGGGCACAGCGGATTCCGGCGGCGATGGGACTGTCGCTGCCATGTGCGCGGACGGCACGGCTTGCGTGAGCGACGCAGATTCCACCGGCGGCACAGGTCGCTCGTCTCGCGCGGGCGGCGCGGCTTCCACGGGCGGTGCAGCTTGCGCGGGCGGCATGGGGCGCTCGGCTTGCGCGGTCTGCACGGGCGGCGCGGGTCGCTCGGCTTGCGCGGACGGCGCATCTTGCGCGGGTGGCGCGGTCTGTACGGGCGCAGCAGGGGCCTCGGCCGCCACCGGCGCAGCCTGAGCAGGCATGTTTTCTGCCGCCGGTGCAGGGCGAGCGGGAGGCGGTGGCGTCGAACCTCCTGCGGCCGCTTCCTTTTCGGCAAGGACGGCGGCGAGAAGATCCGCGCCTCGGCGGCGGCTCTCACCGCTCGACGACGGCGAGGACGGGCGTTCGGCAGGCGGTTCACCTGCGGCGGGGCCCGGGCGCGCGGGAGCCGAAACAGCACCGGAGGCGAATCCGCGTTCCAGGCGTTCGAGGCGTTGCAGGGTTGCGGACTCGGTGTCGGAGACCGAGGGCAGGAGCATGCGGGCGCAGATGACCTCGAGGAGCAGGCGCGGCGCGGTGGCGCCGCGCATTTCGCCGAGGCCCTCGTGGAGGAGTTCGGCGTAGCGGGTGAGGGTGGCGGGGCCGAGGCGTTCGGCCTGGTCGCGCATGCGCTCCATGACGTCGCCGGGGCCGGAGACCAGGCCGCGGTCGGCGGCGTCGGGGACCGCGCGCAGCAGGATCAGATCGCGCAGGCGTTCGAGAAGGTCGACGGCGAAACGGCGCGGGTCGTGGCCTGCCTCCATCACCGAGTCGACCGTATTGAACAGGGCCGCACCATCATCGGCGGCCAGCGCGTCGATGGCGTCGTCGATCAGGGCGACATCGGTGACACCGAGCAGCGAGACCGCGCGCGGATAGGTGACACCGTCGGGTCCGGCACCTGCGAGCAGCTGGTCGAGCACGCTGAGGCTGTCGCGCGGCGAACCACCACCGGCCCGGATGACCAGCGGATACACCGCCTCTTCGACCGGCACGTTCTCCTGCTCGCAGATCTTGCCGAGCAGTCCGCGCATGGTGGCGGGCGGCAGCAGACGGAACGGATAGTGGTGCGTGCGTGAGCGAATCGTCGGCAGCACCTTGTCCGGCTCGGTGGTGGCGAAGATGAAGATCAGGTGCGCGGGCGGTTCCTCGACGATCTTGAGCAACGCGTTGAAACCGGCCGTGGTGACCATGTGCGCCTCATCGACGATGAACACCCGATAGCGCGACTCGGCGGGTGCGTAGAAGGCACGATCACGCAGCTCACGGGTGTCGTCGACACCACCGTGACTGGCCGCGTCGAGCTCGATGACATCGAGATTGCCCGAGCCGCCGGGCCCGAGCGCCACACACGACGAACACGTGCCACACGGCGTCGAGGTAGGCCCGTCCACACAGTTCAGCGAGCGCGCCAGGATCCGGGCGGACGAGGTCTTACCGCAGCCACGCGGCCCGGAGAACAGGTACGCGTGGCTGACCCGTCCGGTATCCAGCGCTGTACTCAGCGGGTCGGTGACATGCTCCTGACCCACTACTTCCGCGAATGTCGCCGGTCGATACTTCCGGTACAGAGCCACGACCCACAGGCTACCGAGGATGTCCGACAGGGTTTGTCGGCGGCTGGCACTGCACCAATGCGCAGTAGCGAAGCCGTCACCATGTTGTGATCCAAATCACATCGAATTCAACGGTCTGGAGCGTAGGGGCAAAGCATGCCCCCAGATGCAACGGTCCAGTTATCGACTGCCGCCCACGAGGCGAATCCACCACCGAACCTTCGATCGATACTGGTTACCGCAGGAATGCAAACCCATTCCCCGCTTGGCGGCCACTTACTGGATGTAACGAAAACATGAATGGTCGTGACAGCGGCGCAAGTGCCTGGCTACCGTGGATCTCGGCAACTTCGGTGGCCAAACCTTCATCAGGTTGGTGACCCCGGCCGGTCCCTCATCCCGACCGGGGCACAACCTTCGCGCACCGATCGCTCCCCCACCGCACCGACCGGAGGAACGTTTCACCGTGCTGTCGTGTGATGACATCGCATCCGCTCTGCTGGCCCACACCGACTTCGCAGGCGACAACGCCGCGGTCGGGCTACTGAGCCGGGCGATCAGCCCCCAGGACTTCGACATCAAACGCGACTCCTTACCCGTCGCGGCCGCGGCCGACCCGGCGACCGCCGACGCCATCCTGCAACTGCTCGAACGCGGGCAGGTGCCGACGATGGCGGCCATTCGCACCCTCACCGCGCAGAACGAGATGCGCCGCGAGGCCGAGCGGATCGAACGGCTCGGCCGTCGCGCCCAGCGCAGCATCGACGAGTTCGGACGCATCCTCGCCCGCCTCGCCGCATCGCATTGGACCGACCACAATATCGGACCGACCAGGCGCGATATCCTCGCCGACGCCGAGGTCTGCGAGCTCATCGCCGAACGGGTCGGTGAGATCGCGCCGTCGGCGGTGAAGCATCTGTGGCTCATCGAACGCGCGCAACGAGCGGGTTGGATCGCCTCGAACGCCAGCCCCGGTTCGCTGTGTCCGGCGCGGCGCTGGCACACCACCAAGTACGGCAATCGGGTCTCGCAGAAGCCGGTCAACATGGTCGGCAAGCTGGTGGCCGGCTTCGTCGCCGAACACACCGCCGACCGGGGCAAGCCGCCGAGCTGGGCGGTGCTGGCCCGCGACGCACGCGACGATCGAGGCCGTCGCCTGTTCTTCGACGTGGCCGACGTGCACGCCCAGCGCCGGTGGCTCACCACCGCCGAATGGCTGGCCGACAGCGATGACCTGCCCGTTCCCGGCAAGCGCGGCACACGGGCACTGGCCAAGGAAAACCGGGCCTAACGCAGATACCGGGTGTGAGCATTCGGTAACTTTCTCGCGACGCACTCACGCGTGAAAGGAGTTACCGTGCCCGCAACGATCGACCCCGCGGCCACTGCTTGGCTACTCGCGGCCACCGCCATGGTGCTGTTGATGACGCCCGCACTGGCCGTTTTCTACGGCGGGATGGTGCGCTCGACCGGCGTGCTGAACATGCTGATGATGAGCTTCATCGCGATCCCGCTGGTCACCGTGGTCTGGCTGGTGGCCGGCTACAGCCTCGCGTTCGGCGACGACGCGGGCGGCGGTCTGATCGGCAATCTCGAGCACTTCGGCCTGGCCGGGATCAACCCCGACTCCGTCCGCGGCACGATTCCGGAGCTGCTGTTCGTCACCTTCCAGCTGACATTCGCGATCCTCACCGCCGCCCTGGTCTCGGGCGCCATCGCCGATCGCGCCAAGTTCGCGGGCTGGATGGTGTTCGTGCCGCTGTGGACGCTGGCGGTGTACGCGCCGATCGCGCACTGGGTGTGGGGACCCGACGGCTGGCTGCTGAACTTCGGCGCGCTCGACTACGCGGGCGGCCTGGTGGTCGAGATCGCTTCCGGCGCTTCGGCCTTGGCGCTGGCGCTGGTGCTCGGGCCGCGGATCGGCTTCAACATCGACGCGATGCGTCCGCACAACCTGCCGTTCGTGCTGCTCGGCGCGGGTCTGCTGTGGTTCGGCTGGTTCGGTTTCAACGCGGGTTCGGCGCTCGGCGCCACCGGCACCGCGGCGGCGGTTTTCCTGAACACGCTGGTGGCGGGCAGTCTCGGCATGCTCGGCTGGCTCATCGTCGAGCAGATCCGCGACGGTCGGCCGACCACGTTCGGCGCCGCCTCCGGTGTCGTCGCAGGCCTGGTCGCGATCACCCCGTCCTGCGGTGTCATCAACACGATGGGCTCGGTGATCGTCGGACTCGCCGCCGGCGTGGTGTGCGCGTTCGCGGTCGGCTGGAAACACAAAGCGGGCTATGACGATTCGCTCGACGTGGTCGGCGTGCACTTCGTCGGCGGCATCGTCGGCACGATCCTGATCGGCCTGCTGGCCACCCAGGTGATGACCGGCGGCGTGAACGGCCTGCTCTACGGCGGCGGCTTCGCCCAACTCGGCAAGCAGCTCGTCGCGGTACTCGTGGTCGCGGCCTACGCCTTCACGGTCTCGTGGGTACTCGGCAAGGGCATCGACAAGATCATCGGCTTCCGCGTGAGCAAGGAAGACGAAACCGCGGGCATCGACTTCGCCCTCCACGCCGAAACCGCGTATGCCGAAGGGGTACACGGCAGTTCACCTAGGCGCTTCGGCGAAGGCCACTACGGCCAGTGATCTCGCAAGAACATGGGTAACTCACCGGGCACGGACTAACCCACTCCCCACCACACCGGCGGCCGCCAACGCTGCCGGTGTGGCACACGAGCCCGGCCTGAATACGCGGAGTGGCGGAACAGCAGCTAGCTGACCTCGTCGGCGGGGGCCAACCACGTATTGCACTCGAAGTTGCGATTCTTCAGGTAGCCGTGGTTGTACCAATTGCCGTTGTGGTCAGGGGTGCCGTGATCGCGGTGGCGGCCGTTGCCGTCACCGCGGTTGTAGTTGTGCTTCACCGCCGCGTAGCCCTCCTGCGAGGTCCACGACCCGCCCGCTTCCGACGAACCGATGTACATGCCGCCGAAACAGCTGGCCTGCAACTCCATTCGCCGTGAAGTCTCGAGCCCGCCCGCCGACATCGTGCCCTGCTCGCGACGCTGATTCGACGAGGCCTGCAGCAGGCCGGTGAGCCCCTGGACGTGATGGCCGTACTCGTGCGCGTACACCGACAGCGCCTCCATCGGCGGATACGGGGTGTTGTGCAGGACCAGACCCTCGGTCGACATGTAGATGGTGCTCGACGCGCTGCAATAGAACGCGTCGCTGGTGGCGCTACCACACGGTGATGACAACTCCGAAGGTTGTTCGGCGACAACCAGACCCGGGCTCTTGAACGGCAGATTCGCGGCAGCCAGATTCGACCGCCACATCTGATCGAGGCAGACCTGCGCCGCCGCGAAGAACGCCTTGGCCACCGTCGCGGCAGTCGACCAGCGCGGCAGGTCACAGTCCATATTCGACAGGCCGACGTTGTCGTTCTTGAACAGCGGATGCTGGCCGAGGGCGATAACAGGTTGCGGCCCCGCGGGTTTGGTCGCTGTCGGCGAGGTGGTGCGCGCGGTGGTGGTGACGCGTGCGGTGGTAGGCGCGGTCGTCGGCGCGGGGGGATTCGAACTGTAGGTGAAACTCGGCGGCGTCGTCTTCGCGACGGTCCCGGGCGAGCTCTGATCGGACAGGGTCACCGCGGCCACCAGCAGCCCGATGACACCGAACACGGTCAACACCGTCAAAACGACCCCGCCCGCCCCCGATCCACCCCGACGCGGCGGCGGATACCCCTGCGACGCGTAGCCGTACGGCGGTGGCAACGGCCTGCCATACGGTGGCGGCATCGGCCGACCGTAAGGCGGCGGCATCGGCTGCTGGTACTGCGGCGGATACCCATAGGGCTGCTGCGGCGGGTAGCCCGGCGGCCCGTACGGCCCATAGCCGGGCGGTTGTGACATCAATTCACTTCGCTGGCGGAGACCGTGAAGGTGTTGCACTGGGCGGTCAGATTGCGGTTGAGGCCGGTCTCGAACCACTGTCCACCGTGCTCGGCGGTGCCGTGGTCGCGCATGTCACCGGGACCGTCTCCGCGACCGTAGGAATCCTTGGTAGCAACCGTGACCTGCGACGACGTGAGCGAACCGCCGCCCTTCGAGGAGGCGATGAACATGCCGTCGAAGCAGTTGGCCTGCAGCTCGACTCGGCGCGAGAGCTCGAGGCCCTTGGCCGAGCGGGCGCCCGCGTCGACGCGCTCGCTGTTGGCCTTGCGCAGGATGCCTGACTGGGCCTGCACGTGGTGGCCGTACTCGTGCGCGAACACCGAGAGGTACACGACCCAGTTGTCGCGGAACTGCTCGGTCTGCAGCTGGCTGATCGGCATGTAGATGGTCTTGTTCGCCGGGCAGTAGAAGGCGGCGAAGTTGGTCGTCGAGCCGGTGCAGGGGGTGGTGATGCCGTCGGTGGTCGCGGTGACGCTCAACGTCGGCGACTCGAAGGGCAGGTTGTTCTCCGCCAGCAGCGGCTTCCACGCCGATTCGAGGCAGGTCGCGGCCGACTCGAAGAAGGCGCGGGCCTTGTCGACCTGGGTGCCCCACGGCGCGTAGTCGCACGAAGCGGGGACCAGGGTGCCGTCGGAGTCGGTGAGCAGCGGGTTGTCGCCGGTAGCGGCGGGAGCGGTGGCGGTCTCAGGGTTGTAGGTGGTGGTCGGTTTCGGGCCGATGCCGCCGATCCCGAGGTCGATGCCGGTGTTGACGGCGTACTTCACCAGGCCGCCGACCAGCAGGAAGATCAGAAGCAGGATCACTGAGGTGAAGCCGCCGCCGCGCTTACGAGGCGGTGGAGTCGGCCGACCCGGCGGACCGTAGGGCATCGGCGGCGGCCGGTATCCCGGCGGCGGACCGTAAGCCGGACGCGGCTGCTGATATCCAGGATTACCCTGCGGCTGTGGATAACGTGGCGGCCCATATCCGGGTTGCGGCCGGTATCCCGGGGGCGGCCCATAGCCAGGGGGCGGTGGAACCGGTCGTCCACCTGGACCATTCGGCCCATAACCGTACGGTGGTTGAGTCACTCCCCCGTACCCCCCTCGTCTCATGAGTCATCGACAGCCGCTGACGCAGAATAGCAAGCTGTCTAGAGTAAGCACCCATGCTGACTTTTCGGGGGGGCGCCGTAGGCGCGCTGCTGCTCGCCGCGGCGGGTTTGCTCGTGACCGCGCCGGTAGCCCACACGGAGCCCGTGACCACCGGTGTTTCGATTACCGCCGATCTCACGCTGACCGAAACCGGTGTGCTCGAGGTCATCGAAACTGTCGTGGTGCCCGCCGACGGAAATTTCACGATGTCGCTGCCGTTGCGGCTCAAGGTCGGTGACGATGTCGAGCGGGTTTTCAAGGTCACCGATGTGACCCAGAGTGGCGAGGGCACCGCCACCACCGCGAACGATCAGTTCATCGTCGAGGCGAAGCCCGGCGAATCGAAGTTCACGTATACGGTGCACAACACCGTTTCCGACATGCCGGGCACGCAGGTGTTCCACTGGCTGGGCGTGCTCAACGCCGATATCGCCGTGCTCGATGTCTCGGTGATCAGCCCGACCTTCCAAATGGGCATCGTGGACTGCAAACTCGGCTCCGCGGGCAATGCCAGGCCGTGCGCCGACGTCCGCACCGAACCCGACGGCGTGCTCTACCTGTACCAAACCGACCTGCGCAAGGGCGACGCCATCGACCTCACACTGCAGATGCCCCCCGGCACCGTGCCCGCGAATGCCGATGTGCGCGGCGGCGGTACGGGCCCGTTCGCTTTCACCACGCCCGTGTTCGTCGCGTTCGGCGCCTTCCTGCTGGCGCTGGCGGGCATGATCGCCTACGTGCTGCTGGCCCGCAAGCGCGCCGCCACCGCGATCGTGAGCAGCGACACCTTCGACCCGCTGATCCAGCAGGGCGACCGCGTCGAGTTCACCACCCCCGACGGTGTGCTGCCCGGTGAAGCGGGCCTGATCATCGACGAACACGCCGACCCGGTCGACATCGCCGCCACCGTCGTCGACCTCGCCGTCCGCCGCTACCTGTGGATCACCCCCGTGAACGCGCGCGGCGAAGACGACTGGCGCATCAGCCGCGTCAACGCCCCCGACGACCAGCTGCGCGAATACGAACGCGTCGTCTACGACATGTTGCTGCCCGAGGGCACCGACACCGTCGCCGTCCGCGAACTGCGCGCCCCCGGCCGCCTTGACCTGGAGCCGATCCGCGCCGCCATGCGCAACGACGCGGTGGCCACCGGCGCCTTCGCCGACCCGAAACAGCGTGCCCTCCCCCGCTGGATCGGCGCCGCCCTGATCGCCCTCGGCCTGATCATCACCGTCGCCCTCGCCCTCACCGCGGGCCACGCCCTGGTAGGCGTAGCCGTCGCCCTGGCAGGCGGCGCCGCCATGCTGCTGCCCAACTACCTCCCCGTCCGAACCCCCTTGGGCGACACCGTCGCAGGCCGAATCCGCGCCATGCACCGCGGCCTAGACACCGTCACCCGCGACCGCATCCCCCCCATCGACCAGGAAACGATCTTCTCCCGCGCCCTCCCCTACACGGTGATCAGCGGCCGAGCCGACAACTGGATCCGCACCTTCCGCGACATGAACCCCGCCGCGGACTCACAACCAGGCCTCTATTGGTTCGCAGGCTACGACCAAGACCCCAACCTCCACCGCTTCGCCGCCCAATTCCCCTTCTTCATAACAGCACTGGAAGGCGCGTGCTCGTCCGCCTCCTAGTCCGCCTCTCCGCGTATTTAGCGGGGCGCCCGGGAGCTCGACTGTTAGCTCTCGGGCTTGCGTTTAGGGGTCGGGGGTTGGAGGTGGGTGGGGAGTTACCCATGTTCTTGCGTGATCAGTTGGTTGCGTTCGTTAGACCCGGCGGATCGCTGTCAGCGGATCCGCATACAACGCACTGAGCGAAGTAACCACCGCCGCGAACTCCTGCACCTTCCCCCCGAACCCACTGATCCGAATATCCGTAGCCGCCAACTGCGTACTCTGCGAAAACGCCCGAGCCACATGCCCAAGCGCAGGCCGATACCCCGTAAAAGCCTGACCACCCAACACAACTCGATCCGGATTCAGCATGTCCCGCACCAACGCGACAGTCTGCCCGAGCATCGTCGCCCGCTCGGCCAACAGTTCCCGCGCCGACTCCGACCCGGATTCAGCCGCCCGATACAGATCATTGATCGTCGTCCCAGCAGTCCCGTTGTGCGCCGGGATGATTCCGCGACCCACGGCCCGAGCCTGCAACGCCCGATCGCCGACGGTCACTTCCAAGCACCCACGCCGCCCGCACGTGCACTGCACATCGGACCCCGTCGGCAAATGCGCGATCGACCCTGGCCCGTTGCTCGGCGTGTGCACCCGACCGTCGAGAGTGACCGCGATGCCTGCGGTTTCCCGGACATAGAAGTAGAGGCTGCTGCCGTGCTGAGCGGCGGGAAGTTCGGTGTCGGGCTCTGGCCTGCGCGCATCGAAGGTCGGCAGCAGCAGCTCCGAAGCCGCCATCGCCTCGACGTGCGGTGCGACGGAAACCGGCAACTCGAGCACATCACCGAGTACCTGCCCGATCGGTGCGCCCGCCCATTCCAGCTTCGGATGGTCGACCACACCCGTGCGCGGATCCACCCGCCCACCGATCGCGACACCCGCCCACAGCGGCGTGCGCCGATGCCACCGCTGCAGGAACGCCTTCGCGCTGCGAGCCACGGTGGTGACCGCGAATTCCTGCCCGGTCTGCGGCGTGGCGATGGCGAGCCCACCGAGAATGCGTCCACGCAGGTCAGCGGCGACGATTTTCGTCGCCTCGGCGCCGATGTGGATGCCCAGCGTCAGGTACGCGTCGTGGTCGATCTCGAACGGCACCCGCGGCCGGCCCACCGCACCCGCGGCGGTGAGATCGGGCCGCTCGCGTAGCAGCCCGGCCGAAAGCAGCGACGCCACTTGCCGATTCACGGTGGCGATGCTCAAACCTGTTGCCCGCGCGGCATTGTCACGCGAGACCGGGCCCGAGGCGGCGGTACGCAGCACCGCGGCGGCGGGGTTGTCGCTACGCCGCAGCTCCGGCGGCACAACAGGTCGGGAAACTCGAGGACGACCAGCGCCGGTCCGAGCGGAGGGGCGGTCGATGATAGGAGCAGACATATGAAGTTCCTCGCTGAAATCCCGTTGTCCCAACGGGATTGCCTACACGTATGACGTGGCGGCGCAGGAGCCGGAAACGGCTCAGCCGCAGTGGCAGGAACGACACAGTTCACGCGTCAACGGCAGCCGAAGACCCAGCGCGGCGGTCACATAGGTGACCCGCTTGGCGGGGAGATGGTTGCCGGACATAACAATCAAGTTAACACCGAATCCGGACCCATCCAAGCCGAACCGGCGGATTGTGCGATGCGGCACATCATCGCCGCAGGTCAGCGGAGCGCACGGCAGGCGCAATGGCGCTACGCCGAAAACCCCCTGCGGGAACCGATGTTCCTACAGGGGGTTTCGATGGTCCGATCGAACCTACTTGGCCGGGGCGACGAAGGGCTGGTTGATCGTGGTGAAGTACTGCACCGCAGCCGCGATCGCGACGGGGCCGGTCACGAAGATCTGACCGATCAGCACACCGATGAAGCCGACAGCACCCGCACCCGCGATGCAGCCCACGACCGGGCCCGCACCGAACAGGGTGGCCAGGGCGGCGGTCACGACGGTGCCCGCGAGCGCACCGGCGACGCAACCGATCGCCGCACCGGCGAGGCCACCGACCAGGGTGCCGACAGTGGCGCCCATGGAGATGGTCGAGGTCAGACGGCTCCAGGCGGCCTGCTCACGCTCGTACTCGGTCTTCCAGGGGGCCTTGTCCTCGTACGGAAGGGCGACGGGCTTGTACACAGCTCGGGCCGGGTCGGTCACCGGGGTCAGGGTCGCGGTGTTGCCCGAGATCTCGGCGACGATCGGCAGCACGTAGTCATCGAGCTGATACGACAGCGCGGTCGAGGCAACGGTCTTGCCGTCGGCGGCCTTGATCTTGAACTGGCCGTCCTCAGCGACGAGCGAGCCCGCGTCGGTGGTGATGACGGACTTGGCACCGTCGACGATCTCGGCGGTGTAATTGATCGGGGCGGCTTCTTCGACCGGCGCGGCGTTGACCGTACCGGCCGTGATGCCGGTAGCCACCGTCAGGAGCGCCGCGACCACGGCGAACTTCCTCATCTTCATAAAACTGCCATCCCTCATCTGTTGTGGAGCTGTTCGAGAAGCAAGCTTCGAGCAGTTCCACCCCGGTGACGAGGGAAAAAAGCAGCTAGATCTTAACTAAGAATTCATTTCGATGTCTTGGCCGCGGCCTTGGCCTGTTTCTTGAATTCCCTTACTTCCGAAAGTGTTTCGGCATCCACGACATCGGCAACCGAGCGTCGGGACCCGTCGTCGCCATACGATCCAGCCGCTTTCCGCCAGCCTTCCGGCTGCACCCCACGTTGTTTACCGAGCAGCGCGAGAAAGATCTTCGCCTTCTGCGCCCCGAACCCCGGCAGGTCCTGCAACCGGCGCAGCACCTCTTTACCGTCGGGGTCGCCCGCGGTCCAGATCTGCGCGGGCACACCGTCGTAATGCTCGATCACGTACTGGGCGAGCGCCTGCGCCCGACGCGCCATCGACCGACCGTATCGGTGAATCGCGGGCGGGGTGGCCGCGAGTTCCTCGAATTCAGCCGGATCGGCTTCGGCGATCTGCCGCATCGAGAACCCGCCCATGCGCTCGGCGAGTTTGCGCGGCCCACGAAACGCGTGCTCCATCGGGTATTGCTGGTCGAGCAGCATCCCCAGCAGCAGCGCGAAATCGTCGGTGCTGAGCAGTTCGTCGGCCTCGGATTCCTGCGCGAGGCACAGCGTGCGAGTCATACATTCATCGTGACACAGTTCACCAGTAGCCTGGCGAGTCCATGCTCACGAGGACTGCTCCCACACTGGCGGTGCGAATGACCGACTACACCCCGCGACCGGCCCGCTTCGATCAAGCGGCCCGGGATCAGCTGATCGACGCCCATGATCTGGAAGTCACCCAACCCGGGATGCGCGCGCTCGGCGCGTGGAGTCACACCGCGCTGGCGCTGCGGCCCGGCGAGAGCGCCCTCGATATCGGGTCGGGCACCGGATCGGAGGTGTTCACCTTCGCCGAGGAAGTCGGCCCCGATGGCACCGCGGTCGGGGTCGAGCCGGATCCGAATCTGCTCGCCTCCGCACAGCGCCGCGCGGTCGAGTCCGGCTCGCGCGCGACGTTCGTCTCCGGCGACGCCTATGGCCTGCCGTTCGGCGCCGACACCTTCGACGCGGTGCTGTGTGAACGGGTGTTCCAGCACCTCACCGCACCCGCGCGGGCGGCGGGCGAGATCGCCAGGGTGCTGCGTCCCGGCGGGCGCGCGGTGGTGGTGGACTGCGATTGGGCAACCGCCATCGTGCATCCCGGCAACCCCAGGGTGGTGCGCGCGGTGATCGACACCCTGATCTCCTCGACCACCAATCCGCTGTCAGGCCGTCGGCTCGCAGGCCTGCTCGTCGGCGCCGGCCTGCAGGTCGACGAAATCGGCTCGCACGCGCTGGTCCAGGACCGCACCGTCGGCGCGGGCGCCCTGGTCCGCCGAATCGCCGACCTGGCCGCCCTACGCGGCGTGATCACCGCCGCCGAACGCGACCAACTCCTCGCCGACCTGCAAGCAGGCGCCGACCGAGGCGACATTCACATCTCGGTCACCCTGTTCGGCGCCCTGGCCCACAAACCGACCTGACGACCCCGCCTCGAGCGCGCCAGCGCTCCAGAAACTCAGCCTTCGAGCAGCTTTTCGGTGGCTGCCAGCAGCACGCAGGTTGCCAGCCCGTTCATCGCCTTCTCCAGTTCCGGCAGTTGCGGGAAGCTGGGGGCGATGCGGATGTTCTTGTCCTCGGGGTCCTTGCCGTACGGGAACGCCGAGCCCGCGGCGGTGAGCGCGATGCCCGCGTCCTTGGCCAGGGCGATCACCCGGGCGGCGGTGCCGTCGAGCACGTCGAGGCTGATGAAGTAGCCACCCTTGGGCTCGGTCCACGACGCCACCTTGGAAGCGCCGAGGCGGTCTTCCAGGATGCGCCGCACCAGCGCGAACTTGGGTTCGAGCAGCGCGCGGTGCTTCTGCATGTGCTCGCGCACACCCTCGGCATCGGTGAAGAAGCGCAGGTGCCGCAGCTGGTTGAGCTTGTCGGGGCCGATGCTCTTCTTCGAGGCGTGCGCCAGGTACCAGTCGATATTGGCCTTGGACGCGCCGAAGAAGCTCACGCCCGCGCCTGCGAAGGTGATCTTGGAGGTGGAAGCGAACACCAGCGGACGGTTCGGGTTGCCCGCCGCCGCGGCGAGGCCGAGCACGTCGACGACCGGGGCCGCGGTGTCGGTGAGCGGGTGCACCGCGTAGGCGTTGTCCCAGAACAGGCGGAAGTCCGGTGCCGCGGCGGGCATCGAAACCAGTTCGCGGACAATCTCTTCGGAGAACACCACGCCGGTGGGGTTGGAGTAGTTCGGCACCGCCCACAGGCCCTTGATCTGCGGATCGTTCGCCAGCAGAGTGGCGATGGCGTGGGTGTCGGGGCCGTCGTGGCGCATCGGGATGGTGATCATCTCGATGCCGAGCGCCTCGGTGATGGCGAAGTGACGGTCGTAGCCGGGGGCCGGACACAGCCACTTGATCGGCTCGTCGACCCAGCGGCGCGGGGAATCGGGGGTGCCGTAGAGCATCGAGAACGCGATGATGTCGTGCATGATCTCGAGGCTGGCGTTGTTGCCTGCCAGCAGTTGGTCGACTCCGATGCCGAGCAGTTCGCCGAAGATCGCGCGCAGTTCGGGCAGGCCGGTGAGGCCGCCGTAGTTGCGGCAGTCGGTGCCGGAGCCGTCACGGAAATCACCGTCGCCAGGGAGCGAGAGCAGCGACGAGGACAGGTCGAGTTGCTCGGGCGATGGCTTACCTCGGGTGAGATCCAGCGTGAGCTTCTCGGTCTGGAGCGTCGCGTAATTCGCGGTCTGGGACTCGTGCTCGGACACGAGTTCCTCGTGGCTCATCAAACCGATCTGCGTTTGCCGGGGCATCCTGGGCAGCCTTTCGAAGCAGCAAGGTGGGATTTGCCCGCAACGTTACCCGGCGCTTGCTCGGAATCGGCAGGGTATCCAGCCCCAGATCCGGCGCGCACGCTGCGAAGGTGTGTAGGCCGGTGGCGGTCCCCAGAAATTAAAGGGGACCCCGCGCACCCGGCAGAGCCCGTTGACCCTTGCTGCCTTCCGGCCCTGGGGGAGTTCACAGGATGCTCGCCGCGCGGGATCCGTCGGCCAGTGTAGCGGTAGTTTCGGCTACTAGCGATTCCGGTCTTCGAACAGCAGGTCGGCGGCGCGCATGAGGACCTCGAGGCGGGTGCGGCCCTCGTGGTCGGCGGCCAGGAAATGGCTGCCGATGGTGGCACAGAAGGCGAGCAGGCTCCTGGCTTCGACCTCGTCGGGGTCTTCGCAGAACACGCCGATTGTCTCGCGCAGCAACGCCATTCGCGCATTGTCGACGCGGCGAAGGCGCGCGGCGACGCCGTCGTCGCGGCGGGCCCAGTCGCGGATCGCGAGGTCGATCGGGAGCAGTCGATTGCTGGAGAAGGTGAGCAGCCCGGCCATGCGCGCCTTGGTTCTCGGTTCGAGGGTTTCGACGCGCTCGAGCACCTGGTCGGTCGCCTCGCTCTCCCACACCTCGAGCATGGCGGTGAGCAGCGCGTCACGGTCGGCGAAGTAGCCGTAGAAACCGCCCTTGGTCACGCCGATGCGCTTGGCCAGCACCTCGATCCGCACCGCGTCGACACCGGAGGACGCGAGCACGGACAGACCTTCCTCGACCCATCTGGCCCGGGGAGTTCGCGCGGTACCCACGACGTGTTCCTCCTCATATTCCGCGGTTGCCACCACAGCGAGTGACCGATCCTCGAGTGTACGCAGCCGTATAGTCACCACGCTGTCGGTGACGCTGGCTACCATCTACCCGATATCGGCAGCGGGGGTTCGGTGTTCCCCATGACAGGAGAGGGGGGCTCGGTCGTGACCGGCCCGAATCAGAAACCACCCGGCGACGGCGTGCCGCCGTCCGACCCCACCGTCGCCTGGTGGGAACGCCCAGGCGAAGGCGCGGGTCAGACCCCCTCACAAGCTGATCCGACGGTGCTGCGCGGCAATATCGGCGCCCCCGGCCCGTACACGGCGCCGCCCGCGGCCACGCCGTACCAGAGCGGCGCCAATCCCTACACCGCGCCGCCGACGCCCTATCAGAGCGGTGCGAACCAGCAGCCGTATCCGCAGCAGTTCCCACCGCCGCAGCAGTTCGCCCAGCCGCAAGCCGGTTATCAGGCTCCGCAGCCGCAGTGGGGCGCACCGCCGCGGCCGCCCTCCTCGGGCAACAAGACCCTGTGGTGGGTGCTCGGTTCGATCGGGGTCGTCGCCGTCCTGGTGATCGCGGGCATCGCCTTCGCGGTGAACAAGGCAAGCGACGCGCTCGGCCCCGACTCCGAGAAGTGGGCGGGCAACTACGAGTTCCAGAAGGGCAAGAACGCCTGCGATCTGGTCGACCTGTCCGTGCTGAACCAGTGGGCGACCACCCGTGAGACGACCACCCACACCGAGCGCGAGCCCTACGAGTACATCGGCGGTGGTTCCTACAACTGCGACGCCAAGAACAAGGACTCCGGCCGCAACGCCGACGAGGCGAGCCTGTCGCTGCAGGTCGAGTTCAAATCCGACACCGGCACCGAATCCGACTACGCCCGCTGGAAGAGCTCCGACACCAGGACCACCGGCAAGGGGCACGAGAACGGCCCGGTGAGCGGCCTCGGCACCGAGGCGTACTACGCCAGCGAACAGCAGATCTACAGCTCGATCAACAACGACTACAGCTACATCGTCGCCGCGATCGACAGCAATGTGTCGGTGAAGGTGGAGATCGAGGTGTCGACGATGGGCAGCTACGACCGCGCCGCGATGTCGGCAGCCGCCGAAGCGCAGGTCCGCAAGGTCATGGCCGCTCTGAAAAAATAGCAGGTCAGATGGGGTCGCAGGGGGCCGGTTTGGCATCGACCCCCTGCGACCCGCTATGCTGCTCCACGGAGGATTCGCCTAGTGGCCTATGGCGCTCGCCTGGAACGCGGGTTGGGTTAACGCCCTCAGGGGTTCAAATCCCCTATCCTCCGCAACAGCGGGGCCCTGATCGGTTCGCCGGTCGGGGCCCTGTTCGTTTAATCGGTGGATCTGTCGGTGTGCCCCCGTAGAGTGAGCCCCGACGGTGCGGGAGACCCCCACCACACCCACATATTGTCGTCGCCGCCCCAACACGAATGTGCGTGCCGACACAGTTCAGTGGGTACATAAGCCTTTGCGCCGGTTCGAACTCGGACCGCGCCGGTCGACGCCATGAGCGCGTCGACCGCACAGAAATCAGAAAGTAAGAACGAAGTGAATACAGCACCTGAAACGAGCATCGGGCGCGACGCGTCCGGGCCGATCCGGCTGATGCTGCGTGACCACAAAGCCACCACCGGGCCGATCGACGGCGCCTGGTGGCCACGAACCGATCAGCCGATGACCGAGTTGCACCAGTTGGTGGCAGCGGTCGGACCGCGGATCGGCAAACTGTCCAGGCTCGGATTCGACTGGACCACCGGCGAATCCGGTGACAGCACCGCCAACAACGAACAGGCCGCGCGCATCATGCACGTGGTCGGCAGCACCGGCGCCGCGCTCGCGCTGCTGGTCATCCCCGCGGCCACCGAGGCGCCCGCGGCCCGCAGCCAGATGCGCTGGGCAGCGGGCAAACCGCGCATCCAGGACCCGGCGCCCGCCGACACGGCGGCCGACGGGCCCCGCACGCTCGTGCAGATCTGAGTGCAGATCTAGTTCATCGGTCGCTGGTGTAGGTCGGGTCGAAGTCGCGCGGCGCACCGCGGCGACTCAGCAACCGGTCGAACCACTCACCCAGGATGACGCCCGCGGCCAGCGCGCAGCCGACACCGAACGCCCCGAGGATCTGCCCGAACCCGAGCACCGTCTCGTCGTCGAGCAGGGCATACAGCCCGCGATACACCTTCAGACCCGGCAGCAGCGGCGTGATTCCCGCCGCCGCGACGACCAACGGCGGCGTGAGCGCGCGCCGCGCCATCAGACCACCGACGAGACCGATCAGCGTGGCGGCCAGCCCCGATGCCACCACCGGCCCGAAGCCGATGTACTGCGCGCCGAGGAAGGCCATGGTGCCGCCCGCACCGCTGAGCCCGGCCGCGACCAGCGCCCGTCGCTCGGCGTAACAGGCCATCGCGAACGCGATCGCAGCGACGGCACCGGCGATCAGTTTGATCGGCAGATACTCGATATCGCGACCCGCACTGGCCGCGATCTCCGGTACCGAGATCCCCATCATGGTCGAAATACGCAGCGCCAGACCGATACCCGCGACGATGCCCGCGGTCATCATCACCACTTCGAGCATGCGTGCCGCGGCGGTGATCGGCGCGCCGGTGATCGCGTCCTGCACCGAACCGACCAGCTGCAAACCCGACAGCAGCACCGTGATCCCCGCGGCCACGATGAGTGCGGCGTCGGCCTTCCAATGGTCGCTGAACGCGGCGAGCGCGATGGCAGGGGTGGCGGCGACGATCCCGCCGATCATGTGCTGGAAGAACAACGGCAGACCGAGTTGGTGCAGCACCCGGTTCACCACATCGATCACCGCGGTGGTCGCGAAACTGATGGCGGCGAGCAGGAACCCGCCGCCGAGCAGCACCGCGATCGCCGCCGCCAGCAGCGACCAGCCTGCCGTGGATACCCAACGCGGATAGGGGTGGCGCGAGGAGATCAGCTCGTCGAGCGCGGCGTGCGCCTGGTCGACGGGCACGATCTGGCTGCGGATCCGTCGGGTGAGACGGTCGACGGCGGCCAGGCGGGTGAAGTCGAGCGAGCGGTACTTCACCACGCGCATATCGCTGGCCGGTGGCAGTCGCGGACCGCGGTCGGCCCAGATGCGGATCGCGTCGAAGGTGACGTCGATATCGCAGTTGTTCAGACCGTAGGTGGAGGCGATGAAACGGACCTGCGCGGTGGTGTCACCGACACCGGTGCCCGCCGCGAGCACGACCTCGCCCACCCGCACCGCCAGGTCGAGCACCTGCGAGACCTCGGCGTCGTCGGCCAGGTCGATCGGTTGCAGCGGGGTGGGCGCGGCGACGATGTTGTCGGCGGTGGCGCGCTGTGAGGGCAGCACGAACGGTCGGCGCAGTCGCCACCATCGCTGCCGCAGACCTGGGCGTTCGATGATAGTGGCGCCGTCGCCTTCCGCCAGTGGGTCCGCACTCATACCTCGACGGTAATGGGGATCGCAGGCCGTTCGTCGTCTCGCAATCACTTCGTCAACGTGTCGGGCCCGCTGACCTGGAGTTCGGCTCAGATGTCGTCGATCAGACCGGTGCTGTAGGCCATCGCGGTCAGGTGCTGGAGGCAGCGGGGGCCGCAGTCATTGTGCTGAGTCAGCACGAAACGGGCCTGCTGCAGCGAAGAAATGGAAGAATCGGCCGCACAGTCGGCATGCGCGGCGCGCCAGTGCTCTTCGTGACAGCGGAGAGCGGCACGTGATGTCGGTGCGGATGTGTCCAGCAGGGTGTGACGGGAGGGGCCGGCAATGGAGGCGATGACTGTATGAACACCGGGACGGGGAAGGTGATCCAGGAGCGGCGCAGGCTGCTCGGGCTCTCGCAGCCCGCGCTGGCCACCGCGATCGGGGTGAGCTCGCGCCAGATCACCAGGTACGAGTCCGAGGAGCAGTCGCCCACGCTGCCGGTCGCGGTCCGGTTGGCCGACGCGTTGCAGGTCTCGCTGGCGGAACTGGCGGGCATCGTGGACAACCGCGTCGACCTGGCCGGTCGCTGGTGGGCAGCCTGGCAGAAACCGGCGAATCACCCGGACGAGGTCGAGATAGCGGCGGTGACCATCCGGCACGAGGGCGACCATCTGATGCTCGACTCGGCCGCCGAACCGCCTGCGCCCGAGGCTGATCCGGCCGTACAGATGCGTGGCGAGATGCGGGTCTGGGAGGGCGAGGCGCTCACGGGGTGGATGCGCGGAATGGATATCGCGTTCCCGGTCGGCACCATCTACTACGCGCTCCATCCCCAGGGTGCTCATGCTGTCGGCTCCTGGACGACGAAATCGGGCCCCGACGGTCTGGTGCGCGGCTGGAGTGTCCTGGCGCGGGAGAAGTCCGACGCCGAGAAGCTTCTCGCGGAGATGTTGCGCACCGACGGCAGCGTCGAGTCGTGGCCGGGCCCCTCGCGCTCGGCCTGAAGCCGCCGCCGGATCTCGCCGACGCTCGGACGCGTGCGTTCGGCGGGCGGTGTGAGTAGTAGGTAGCGGCACAGCGCCCCGAATACGAACAGCCCCAGAGCAATCCACAGATAGATCTCCATCGGTTCCCCTCCGAACGAGTCAGTGCTTGCATGAGTGGCGCGTATGGTGGTCGCTGAGCCGCCACGAAAAAGTATGGTCTCCGTCAAGACCTTTTGGACAGCAAAAAGCGTCTACAAACGTCTACAGTTCTCTACGATGGGTCCATGTCCAGTCGGGGCGAGCAGGGGAACGGCGTCGTCGGAGCTCGGTTGCGGCGATTGCGGGAAGAAGCCGGATTGTCGTTGGCCGCGTTGGCCACTCGCGTTCCGTACAGCAGGGCGGCGCTCGGCCACTACGAAACCGGCACGCGGGCCGCATCTTTCGAGGTGATCGCCTGGTACGAGCGGGTGCACGCACAGTCAGCGTTGCCCGTAACTCGTCGACGTGATCCACGCGCAGCCGATACCGCCATGGCGACGGCGATCGCCACCGCGCACCGCCCGCTCATCGAGATCGGGCGACCGCACCAGACCGACAGCGGCGCCGGTTACTTCTGTCCGTTCCGGATCGACGGCGTGATCGAAGGACTGGCAGGCGGAACCGACCCGGCGACAGCGCTGCACTCGGCGCTACTTGCGGTGGGCGCCGAGTTGAACCGAGCGGGAAACAGCGTCGGCCTCGGCCTGATTCGGTGAAGGGACTCAGCGATGTGCCGCGACCAGCGCGGCCAGCGACTCGGTGAGCAGTTCCAGGTAGCGATCCGGATCGGGCATCGCCCGCCTATCGGAATGCACTGACAACGTGACGGTTTCGCCGATCCCGTGCACACCGTGGGTCACGTGCATGACGGTGCCGAGAGCCGGAAAACCGCCCGTGAACAGGACCGGCGCACCGGCGAAAGTGAGGTCGGCCTCGCCTCGGTAGACACTGGAGACGACGGTGTTGCCGTCGAGAGCCGGGGGCACGTGGTCCAGGTCGGCGCGTTCGACATCGCGTACCGCCAAGACAGACGGGACCACCTCGCCGACTCGATCCTGTGCCTGGAGCAGCGGATTCAGCGCCCGTTCGCGGCGCGCGGCCAGTTCTTCGGCGATGAGATTCGCGCGCAGACGCAGGTCGGGTTCGTCGATATGCAGGTCGATGGACAGTCCGCGGTAGTTGTTGCGGGCGGTGCCCGGCGACGGAAGTGCCATCGGCAAGGCTGTCCCCAGTCTTTCCGGTCGCTCACCGCGCTCGGTGAGATAGTCGCACAAACCTCGCGAAATTGCCGTCAGCGCAAGGACAGTGACGGTTTTGCCCAGATTGCGGAGATCGGTCGCGTCCAGGACCAGCATGCGCACAGTGCGATCACCCACCGCAGCCGCCGGATTCAGCGCACACGGTGCGAATCCGGTTGCGGCCGCCGGTACCTCACCAGCGGCAGTTCGGTCAGCCAATTCCCGCTGTGCCAGGTAGGCGGCACGCCCGCGCCACATCGTGGTAGCCAACTGCTGGGGAAAACGCAGCACGCCAAGCAGTCTCGGATCGACCCGCCGGGCAATCCATCCACAGGTTTGTCCACAGGAATCCACAGACTGTGTGGGAGTTTGTGCAGGTCCGACCGGGCGATATGCCGAGTTATCCACAGGCACACCGGGTGTGCTGGGGATAACAGCCTGTCCGAAGAGCGCTCGGGCAATAGCAGCGGCACGGGTGCCGTCGGCCAGCGCGTGCGAAAGTTGCAGCACCACCACCACAACGGGCTCCGCCGATTGCGGCGCCGCGCGGACACCACGGAAAACGTGGATGCGCCAGGGGTATTCGGTCGCGTCGACACCGGTTCCCAGAAGTTCGCCCAGATCGGCGAGCAGTGACGTCCATGACCGGCCGTCCGGCTGGTGGTGCACGAATTGCTGGGACGTGAATTCGGCCGGAATCCAACGTGGATAACCGAGATCGCCCGGTATCTCCTGTAACCGGATCCGCAGATCCGGAATGCGCGCGGCGCGCGCGGCGACGAAAGCGCGGAGTTCGTCGGTGGCGGAATCGGTTTCGGCGAAAGAGTAGAGCAGGAAAACGTCGTTGGCGGTGCGGCGCGACAGCCAGTACATCGTCGCGTCACACGCGGCCATCGTGGTCATCCGGCCACGATAGGCCAACCCGTCGAAGTCACTGAGAAGGCCCCGAGTCCGTTCGACTCGGGGCCGGTGTTACCGGTTTCGATACGACACGCATCCGCACGGCTCAGCCGCGCGCGAACTCTCCGGCGGAGACATCAGCCAGAAATGCTTGCCACTGCCCTGGACCGAAGGCCAGCACGGGTCCGCGGCCGCGGTCCTTGGTATCGCGAACGGCGATATCGCCGCCGGCGAGAAAGGCCACTTCGACGCAGTTCCCATCGGGTCCGCTGTAGGTGCTCTTGCGCCACACAGCGTCGGTCACATCAACTTCCACGACACTTGCTCCTTTGGTTCATCGAGAAGAGGGATAACTCCTGGATTCGTTGAACATTGTCGAAATCCGGCGCGACCGATGAGTTACTTCGTGGCACACAGGGCACTACCACACGGCGCGCGCAACCGACCGGCACGAACCAGCGCATCGAGGCGTTTCCGCCTCCGGGGGCTGCCCCCGCGGAAGAAACACTAGCAGGTCTTCCGCAATGTTGCGGAAGAGAATTTGCTTTCCCATTCTGTTTTGCCAAGCTTGCGAAGCTTCACGTTTGCGGAGGCATTGCCAGCCCCCTTACCCATTACCGATCCGGTTGACACATCCAGAATTACTTCCATGTGATCAGTCCGTGATACGTCAATTTCTCGCTCGCCACATCCATCACATGAGCACCATCCAGGACGGGCATGGATCATGGGGTAATGATCTCCCGTGACCGTGACACCGCAGGTCGTGCCCGCAACGACCGTCCCCGCGATCGACTCGGCCGACCGCTGCCCCCTGGCAGTGCCGGAGTCGCCCGAATCCCCGATGACCTCGAGCTCGGACCCCAGCAAACTCTGACCTTCGCTCAGCAACTGCTGGACGACGGATTGGCATTCAACGCCCACGAGGTATTGGAGGCGGCATGGAAGAACAGCCCGGTTGCCGAACGGATGCTCTGGCAGGGACTTGCCCAATACGCCGTCGGCCTCACCCACATCCAGCGTGGCAACGCCAAAGGCGCGGGTACCCTGCTGCGCCGGGCGAGTGAGCGGCTCGGGTCCTATCCGGCGAATGCCCAGCAGCACGATGTTGACCTGGCCGGGCTGATCGCGCACGCGCAAGAGCTGCTCGTCGCGCTCGACGCCGATACGCCGATCACCGAGGAACAGCTGCGTACGCGACTGTGCCGAGCGCCCGCCTAGGATCCAGGGGTGCCGACTAGTCCGCCAACCAGCCACGGCGCGCCTGCGAGCGCCGTCGACAGTTCGCGTCCGGGAGCCGGGCGCTACGCCCCGAGTCCGTCGGGCGAGCTGCACGTGGGAAACCTGCGTACGGCGGTGCTGGCTTGGCTGTTCGCGCGAACTTCCGCGCGCGAGTTCCTGATTCGGGTCGACGACCTCGACCGCGTCCGCCCCGGCGCCGCCGGGCGCCAGCTCGACGACCTCGCCGCGATCGGCATCGATTGGGACGGACCGGTGGTCTACCAATCCGAAAGACTGCCCGTCTACGCCGCTGCCGTCGCCGAACTGACCGCCGCCGAGCGAACGTACGAATGTTTCTGCACCAGACGCGAAATCCAGCAGGCCGCCACGGCGCCACACGGACCGATGGGCGCCTACCCCGGCACCTGCCGTCAGCTGACCGAAGCCGAGCGCGCGGCCAAGCGGGCCGAAGGACGCACCGGCGCAGTGCGATTGCGCGCCGAGGTGAGCGAATACGAGGTCACCGATCTGCTGCACGGCCGATATCGGGGCGCCGTCGACGATTTGGTGTTGCGCCGCGCCGACGGTATCCCCGCCTACAACCTCACCGTGGTGGTCGACGATGCCGATCAAGGCGTTGACCAGGTGGTTCGCGGTGACGACCTCCTGCCGTCGACCCCACGCCAGGCGTATCTCGCGCAACTGCTCGGACTCACCGTGCCGACCTACGCGCACGTACCGCTCGTACTCAACGAAGAGGGCAAGCGACTTGCCAAACGCGATGGGGCCGTGAGCCTTTCGGATCAACGCGCCCTTGGCAACACGCCCGACGACGTGGTGGCGGCCATAGCGGATTCGCTCGGATACACCGCGCGCACGACTGCCGAGCTACGCGAAGTTTTCGACCCAACCCGCATCCCGGAGAAACCATGGATACTCGAGCCTATCGGGTTGTTCCGACCAGACCGATGTCCGTAACGTACGCATCGACCGATCTAGAAGATCAAAACGAGGACTGAGATTATGACCAGCGGTGGTTACGACCCCAACCAGTACCCGCAGGGCGGTCAGCCCGGCGGCTACGGCCAGGACCCCTACGGCCAGCAGCAGCCGCAGCCGGGCTACGGACAGCAGCAGCCGTACGGCCAGCCCGGACACGGTGGCGCTCCCCAGCCCGGTTACGGCCAGCCGGATCCGTACGGTCAGCAGCAGCCTCCGTACGGCCAGGACCCTTACGCGCAGGCCTACCCGCAGGGCCAGCAGCCGAACTTCGGCGGTGTGCAGCCTGCCGATCTGGGGATCCGCTTCGGTGCGCGTGTGATCGACAACCTGATCGTCAGCATTCCGCTCATGATCGTGCTCACGCTCGTGCTCGGCACCGGCACCGGTGGTCAGGCCGTCACAGGTCTGGTCGCCACGCTGGCGCTCTACGGCTACTTCGTCGCCATGGAGGTCACCCAGCAGGGCCAGACCCTGGGCAAGAAGATGCTCGGTCTGCGCGTGCTCGCGCCCGGCGGTGCGCCGAGCCTGACGCCGGAACAGTCGCTCAAGCGCAACCTGTTCACGGTCGTCAGCCTGATTCCGTGCCTCGGCCTGTTCGCCAGCGTCGGCCTGTCGATCTACATCGCCGTCACGATCAACAACGACCCGAACAAGCAAGGCTGGCACGACAAGTTCGCCGGCGGCACGCAGGTCGTCAAGGGCTGATCCCCTTCACCTGACGAAAACAACAGGGGCGCTTCCGAATTCCGGAAGCGCCCCTTGTTCGTATCTGGATCAGTAGGTAGACGAGTCCATCTCGCCCATCACGCCGAGCACGACGAACAGCAGAATGTAGAGAGTCCAGCCGACGATCGCTGCGACGCCGATCCAGATGCCCGCTTGCGCCATCCCCTTACCATCGCCGCCGCGCTCCTTGATCTGGTTGAGCGCCATCACGCCGAGAATGATGCCGACGACCGAGCCGAGGCCACAGCTACAGAAACCGATCAGCGAGGAAACCAGCGCGCCGATCGCCAGCCCGTTGGTGCCCTGCGGCTGCGGGTACTGCCCGTACGGCTGGTAGGCACCCGCGGCCGGATAACCGCCGTACTGAGGCGGCTGACCGTATGCGGGCTGCTGCGGATACTGCGGCTGGCCCGGCTGCTGGTACTGCGGCTGCGACGGAGGCTGCTGCGGATACTGCGGCTGCGAAGGTGGCGGCGCCGGCTGCTGTGGGTACTGCGGCGACGACGGGTAACTGGAAGGCTGCGACGGCTGGGCGGTGGGATGCTGCGGCACCGAGCCCGGCGCGCCGGACTCCGGCGACACGCCAGAGCCGCCGTACTGCTTCCACCACTCGTCGGAATCGCCGGGATTCGTCATGCCAACAGCGTATTCCACAACCGCCCACCGTGGCGCATCGCTTGCTTGGGAGAATGGGAGTCGTGACTGATACGAATTCGCTCGACAAACCCGCGCAATCTGGGCACCCCGCGCCTGAACATGCGGCATTCGCCCAGGCTGCGCGGGGGTTCTATCCGGTAATCGTCGCGGTGTTCACCGCGACGCTGATCATCTCCAATATCTGCGCCACCAAGGGCGTGGAGTTCTTCACCGACAGTTCGGTGATGCTGGGCCCGATCCAGATCCTGCCGATCGCCACCGACGGCGCCTTCTTCCTGTTCCCGCTGGCCTACATCCTCGGCGACGTGCTCAGCGAGGTCTACGGCTTCCGCGCCACCCGCCACGCCATCTACACCGGTTTCGCCGCGCTGCTGCTCACCGTCGGCTGCTTCTACGTGGCCATCGAGCTCCCCGCCGCCGGTTTCTACGAGAACCAGGAAGCCTTCCGCACCGTCCTGGGCACCACTCCCCAGCTCGTGCTCGCGGGCCTGGCCGGCTACTTCGTGGGCCAGCTCCTGAACTCGGCCACCCTGGTCCTGATCAAGGAACGCACCAAAGAAAAGCACCTGTGGGCCCGCCTCATCGGCTCGACCGTCGTCGGCGAATTCGCCGACACCCTCATCTTCTGCTCGATCGCGGCCACCGCCATCGGCATCAACACCTGGCAGTCGTTCATCAACTACGTCATCGTCGGCTTCCTGTGGAAGACCCTCTGCGAGATCCTGGTCATGCCGATCACCTACCGCGTCATCGCGATCCTGAAAAAGACCGAACCAACCTACGCCCCCGCGAAGACCCCCGCCCTCCAGGACTGACAACCCCCCAGCTCCCCCATAACCACCCTCCCAGCCCCCACGCCCGACCCCTAGGGAGGGCCGCCGCGCAGCGGCGTAGCGGCCCGGCCGCGAGTTAGCCGCCGTTGCGTCCGCGGCGCAGC
>NZ_JBHYRN010000030.1:0-76697 GCF_042749305.1 Nocardia sp. NPDC058705
CGATGGTACTGCACTCGACAGGGTGTGGGAGAGTAGGACACTGCCGGAACATCATTGCGAAAGGCCCCCAGCATTGCTGGGGGCCTTTTTGCGTTCCCTGTACTGTGAATCCATGGCGACGACCAAGATCGGTACGCATATCAACGCGCCTCGTTCGACCGTCTATCGGCTCTTGCTGGACGGCGACGCGGTGGCCGCTTGGATGCCACCACCCGGGATCACGGCCGAAGTGCACCGGTTCGAGCCGAAAGAGGGTGGATCGTTCTCGATCACCCTCGCCTATGACGAGCCGACGGAATCGGGCGATACGCAGCCGATACAGCGCAGCGCCTGCTTCGGAACGTTCCGCACACTGGTGCCGGACGAACAGATCGTCGAGGTGCTGGAATGGGTCACCGTGCAGCCGGAGATGACCGGTGCGCAAACTCTCACGTACACGCTGACCGACGCCGACGGCGGCACCCAGCTCGATATTCTGCACGAGAATCTCCCGCAGGCACTGAGCCTGGCTGACAACGAAAGAACCTGGTACCAGTCGCTGGCGAATCTGGCGGCACTGGCCGAGCGAGAATCCGCCAGCTGACTATCGCCCCCGCTGATCGGTGTACCCAGGTCAGCGCACGGCGTCGTCCGCACGGGGCGTGATTTCCGACGCGGGCACAAGGGCCCACGTTTCGAGCTGCTTGCGGATCTGTTCCGCAGCGTCGATATTGAGCGGCCCGCTCGTCCACAGTGCGTAGGGCAGGTTGAAGAATCGGCTGTCGCGGACTGCGCGCAGACCGTTGATGCCGGGCTTGGAACGCAGCAGCTCGACCTTCTGGGTGTAGCTCTGGCCGGGGTAGTCGACGAACATGATTGCGTCCGGGTCCGCTGCCGCGAGACGTTCCCACGAGACCTTGGTCCAGGTGTCGTCGACATCGTCAAGGATGTTGCGGGCACCTGCGGCTTCTAGGATCGCTTGGGGCGCACCGAATTTGCCGCTGGAGAAGATGGTGTCGGTGCCGCTGTCGAACAGGAAGACGGTCGGGGTTTTCGCCGGCTTCGGTGCGGCGGTCAAGGCGGCGAGTCTGCGGTCGAGGTCGGCGGTGACCTCGGTGGCGCGGTCGGGGTGGCCGGTGATCGTGCCGAGGTCGGTCAGGTCGGTGCGCAACGCGGTCCACGGTTCGACGGTGCCGCGGGCGGCCGCGCCGTCGAGTTGGCGGCAGCTCTCGGTGAGGACGTAGGCGGCGATGCCGTCCTTGTGCAGTGATGCGGGGGTGAGGTTGCTCGCTTCGTCGTAGCCGTAGCTCCAGCCGGCGACCATGACGTCCGGGCGGTTGGCGAGCACCGTTTCGCGCGAGGGGTATTCGGGGGCAACGTCGTTCAAGCCGTCGACGATGTCGGCGCCGTAGTGTGCGCGCAGGGTGGCCGCGTCGCGCTGGATGCTCGAGACTGCGGCGACCTGGTCTTGTGCGCCGAGGGCGAGCACCATCGAGATGAGGTTGCCGTCGTTGACGAACAGCCGCTGTGCGGGGGCGGGGAACTGGGATTCCTTGCCGCAGTTGCGGATCGGGATTGTCGTCGCGGCGGGTGTGGTGGTGCCGGTGCATGCCGCCAGGGTGACGGCGAGGGCGGTGGTGGCCAGGATTCGGCCGGGGTTGTTCATTATCGTGCCTCTCGCGGGGTGATCAACAGGTGGTCGTCGCCGGTGACGGGATGTCGGACGCGGGTCGCGTCGACACCGAATACCTCGGCGATGACCTCGGGTGCCAAGGTCTCTGCGGGCGGCCGCGTGGAACCGTTGTGCAGCACAATGATTCGGTCGCAGTAGCGGTCGGCCAGCGCGAGATCGTGCAGGGCGGCGACGACGGTGCGGTTCAGGGTCCGCATCAGGGTGAGCAGTTCGAGTTGATGGGTGACGTCGAGATGGTTCGTCGGCTCGTCGAGCAGCAGGACCGGGGTGTCCTGGAGCAGCGCCCGAGCCAGCAGCACCCGCTGCCGCTCGCCGCCGGACAGTTGATGCACCTGCCTGCCCGCGAAACCGGCCAGATCGACGGCGTCCAGAGCCTGCGCCACCTGCTGTTGTTCACGCGGGGCGCCGAGACCCCATGGCGGTAGATAGGGCGTCAGACCGAGGGCGACCACTTCGCCGACCAGCATGTCGGCGGGCGGACTCTCGTCCTGCGCCACGAGCGCCACCGCTGCTGCCCGGCGACGGGGCCGGAGCGCGTGCAGTACCTGCCCGTCCACGAGGACCTGGCCGTGTTTCGGCTTGTCGACCCCGGCCAGCACCCGTAGCAGCGTCGACTTGCCGCTGCCGTTGGGCCCGACGATGCCGACGATCTCGCCGGGTCTGATCGAGAAGTCCGCCTCGGCAACGATATTCCGGCGCCCGATCGCGCAGGTCAGGGCCACGGCCCGCAGTTCGCCTTGCGGCCTCGCGCTGTGCGAGGAACCAGGCTCGTGCGGTCGGCCGAATGCCCGAATCATGACGCGCCGAAGTGGTAGCGGCGTCTGCCCATCAGCAGGAGGAAGATCGGCGCGCCGATGAGGCCGGTGAGGACGCCGACGGGGATTTCGGTGGGGCGGACCAGGATTCGGGTCGCGGCGTCGGCGATCACCAGGAACAGGGCGCCGCCGACAGCGCAGGTGGGGAGTAGGTTGCGGTGGCGGGGGCCGACGATCATGCGTGCTGCGTGGGGGACCACGAGGCCGACGAAACCGATGCCGCCCGACACCGCGACGAGTACCCCGACGAGCACTGCGAGCAGTACGAACAGGCCGATGCGCAGGTGGCGCACCGGGACGCCGACCGACGACGCGGTGTCCGCGCCGAGGGTGAGCGCATCCAACCAGCCCGCGATCGCAAAGAGAATCGCGCCGCATGCCACGACGACCGTGCAGGGTAGGGCGAGGGTCGTCCAGTCGGCACCGGCGAGACTTCCGAGCAGCCAGAACAGCACCGACTCGGCGGCGGCGGGATCGGTGCTGCGGAAGACGAGGAAGCTGCTGAACCCGGCGAAGGCCGACCCGAGGACGGTGCCGGTGAGCACCAGCCGCAAGGGGGTGAGACCGCCTTGCGCCAGCGCGATCAGGAAGACCAGCGTCGCGGCGCCGAGCGCGCCGAGCAGTGCACCGCCGGACAGCGCCCAGATGCCCGCACCGGCGAACAGCCCGGAGGTGATGACCGCGGCCGCGCCGACACCGGCACCGGACGAGACGCCGAGCAGGAACGGATCAGCTAGGGGGTTGCGCACCAGCGTCTGCATTGCCGCGCCCGCCAGTGCCAGGCCGGCGCCGACCACCGCGGCCAGCAGGGTGCGTGGCACTCGGAGTTGCCAGACGATGGTGTCGATGCCGAGGTCGGCGGGTGTCGCGCCGGTGAGCCGGGCGAGGAGGGTGTCGAGCACCGCGGATACGGGCACGATCTCCGCGCCGAATCCGGTGGCTGCGATCATGGCAGCCAGCAACAGCGCCCCGAGCAGGGGTAATGCGAGCGAGACCCGCGCACGGGTCATCGCGAAATCTCCACAGGCAAGGCGCGGCCCTTTCAGAGGGTGTCCCGGCGAGGGAGGTCTGACTTTCGCCGCGAGGCGATCACAGTGGCGCGACCGTTCCGGAGTTACACCGGATTCCCGCACCCGCCGGGGATGACCCCGTGACTGTACAAGGCACGCGGTGCCAGGCCCGCCGCGAGCCCTTCGAATCACGGCAACGCTAAAGGTATTCGGCGCGGGGCGCTGTTGATTCAATCCCTGTATGTACCGACCGAACACCTTTCGACCCGGCCTGCGTGGCCGCGCCACCGCCGCGCTTCTCGCGGTGGCAACCGTTGCGACGCTCGGCCTGACCGGCTGTGCGCAGGGCAATGACGCACCGGTCGGCACCCCCGATACGCCGCTGCCGACCGAGGTGCCGGCGGGGACCACGCTCGTCGTCGCCGATCAGCAGGAACGTCTGCAATCGGCGCTGCGGCTGTCGGGTGAGCTGGACAAGCTGCCGTTCAAGATCGAGTTCGCGAACTTCGTCGGTGGCCCGGCCATCCTGGAGGCTTTCCGTGCCGGTGCGGCCGATGTCGGTCAGGTCGGTGATGTGCCGCCGATCCACGCGCTGGCGGCGGGGCAGGACGTGCCGATCGTCGGCTCGTATCAGACCAACCCGAAGGCGATGAAACTCGCTGCCGCACCGGGTCGTTCGATCACAAAGCTCACGGAACTGAAGGGTAAGAAGATCGCGTACGCCGAGGGCACCGCTCAGCAGGCGGCGGTGTTGAAGGCGCTCACCAAGGCCGGGCTGAAGCCCACCGATGTGGAGCTGGTCCGGCTGCAGCTGGCCGAGTTCCCCGACGCGGTGCGAACCGGTCAGGTCGATGTCGCGCCACTCATCGAACCCAATGTGACCCGGTTCCTGCGCACCCAGGGCGCCTCGCTGATCCCCGATTCGGAAACCACCGGCATCTACAGCGGTCTCGCCTACTTGTACGCGCGCCGCGCGGTGGTCCAGGATCCGGCGAAGGCCGCCGCTACCCGGGCCCTGGTCGGCGCGTTCGTGCGGGCATGGCAGTGGACCAACACCCATCGCGAGGAGTGGGCGACCAAGTACTACGTGGGGAGTCAGAAGGTCAGTGCCGAGGATGCCGGGCGGATCGTCGAATCGCTGGGCACCTACACGTTCCCGCACCTGGACCAGCAGTTGATCGCCCGACAGCAGACCACCATCGACGCGATCGACGCCGTGGGCGAGCTGCCCAAGAAGATCGAGGCCGTCGACGGTTTCGATCTGCGGTTCGACGCGGCGGTCACCGAGGCTGTCACGGCCAGTGGGGCGGCGTTCGCGCCGGCGGCGAGCTGATGGCCACCCTCGATGCCGGTGTGCTGCGCCGGATCAGGACGAGCACGGCCCCGGTCGAAGCCCTTGCACCGCGTGGGCGAGGCAGTCGCAGGCTGGGACCAGGCAAGCCGATTCCGTTCGGCTTCGCCCTCGGTCCGGTGCTGTTGATCGGCACCTGGGTGATCGGCTCGGCGATCGGCGCCATCGACCCGGAGACACTGCCCGCGCCGTGGACGGTCGCGCAGACAGCGGGTGAGCTGATCGCCGACGGGCAGTTGCAGTCCAATCTGCTGACCTCGTTGCAGCGTGCGGTGATCGGGCTCGTCCTCGGGGTGGTGATCGGTGTGGTGCTGGCGCTGGTCGCGGGGCTGAGCCGGATCGGCGAGGCGGTGGTCGACGGTCCGGTGCAGATCAAGCGGGCGATCCCCACACTGGCGCTGATCCCGCTGTTCATCGTCTGGTTCGGGATCGGCGAGCAGATGAAGCTGATCGTCATCACGACCAGCGTGCTCATTCCGGTCTACATCAATACTCACGCCTACCTGCGCAGTGTCGACGCGCGCTATGTGGAACTCGCCGAGACGGTCGGGCTGTCACGGTGGGGATTTCTGCGGCGGATCGCGCTGCCGGGATCGCTGCCCGGGTTCTTCCTGGGGCTGCGGCTGGCGGTGACCATCTCCTGGCTGGCGCTGGTGGTGGTCGAACAGGTCAACGCGACCAGCGGGATCGGCTACCTGATGACGCAGGCGCGCACCTACGGCCAGATCGACGTGATCGTCGTCGGCCTGGTGATCTACGGGCTGCTCGGACTGTTCGGCGACCTCGCCGTGCGGGCAACGGAACGAAAGGTGCTGGCATGGCGACAGACACTGGGCGACTGAGCTCCGACGAGCGGGTCGTCGTACGCACCCACGCGCTCACTCGCGGCTTCGGCACGCGAATCGTGTTGAACGGCATCGACATCGAGATCCGGCGCGGTGAGTTCGTGGCGCTGCTCGGGCGCAGCGGTTCTGGCAAGAGCACATTGCTGCGGGCGCTGGCCGAACTCGATTCCGAGGTGCCCGGTTCGGGCGAGCTGACGGTGCCGACCCAGCGGGCGGTGGTGTTCCAGGACTCGCGGTTGTTGCCGTGGGCGCGGGTGCTCGACAATGTGGTGCTCGGGTTGACCGGGCGCGATGCCGCGCGGCGGGGGCGCTCGGCGCTGGCCGAGGTCGGCTTGGCCGGGCGTGAGAAGGCTTGGCCGCGTGAGCTTTCCGGTGGTGAGCAGCAGCGGGTGGCGCTGGCGAGGTCGCTGGTGCGTGAGCCGGAGTTGCTGCTGGCCGACGAACCGTTCGGCGCACTCGACGCACTGACCAGGATCCGGATGCACGCCCTGCTGCAGGCGCTGTGTGAGCGGCACCGGCCCGCCGTGTTGTTGGTGACCCACGACGTGGACGAGGCCGTGCTGCTCGCCGATCGGGTGCTGGTGCTCGACGAGGGCGCGATCACGATCGATCAGCGCATCGAGACGCCGCGTCCGCGCAGGCACGCGCACCCGGAGTTCGTTCGGTTGCGCGAGACGCTGCTGGCCGGACTCGGCGTCGACACAACGGAATTCGAGAAAGTGAAGCAGGCGTCATGAGTGCACCCCGTCAACTGAGTCTCAACGCGTTCATCTACCCGTCGGGCCACCACGAGGCCGCCTGGCGCCATCCCGACAGCAGGCCCGACCGGATCTACGACGTTGCCTACTACCAGGAGATCGGACGCACCGCAGAGGCGGCGAAGCTGGACGCGGTGTTCTTCGCCGACGGTCCCGCTCTGCGCACGGACGTGCGACACAATGCCGCGCCCGGCCTCGAGCCGATCACCCTGCTCACCGCGATCGCTTCGGCTACAACACATCTGGGCCTGATCGCCACCGCGTCGACCACCTACTACGAGCCCTACAATTTGGCGCGACTGTTCTCCTCGCTCGACCACATCTCCGGTGGTCGCGCGGGTTGGAACATCGTCACCACCGGAACCGACCTGGCCGCGGCCAACTTCGGGCTCGACCGGCACCCGGATCACGCCGAACGTTATGCCCGCGCACGGGAATTCGTCGACGCGGTGGTCGGGCTGTGGGACAGCTGGGAAGACGATGCGATCGTGCTCGACCGGGCGGTCGGGGTGTACGCCGATCCGGACAAGATCCATCCGATCGACTTCGTCGGCGAACACCTCAGCGTGCGTGGACCGTTCAACTCGGCGCGCACACCGCAGGGGCGTCCGGTGTTGGTGCAGGCGGGGGCGTCGAACGAGGGTCGCGCCTTCGCGGGCAAGTACGCGGAGGCCATTTTCACCGCGCATCAACGGCTTTCGGACGCGCAGTCGTTCTACGCCGACATCAAGTCCAAGGCGGCCGAGTTCGGGCGCACCGCCGACGAGGTGAAGATTCTGCCGGGGATCAGCCCGTTCATCGCCGACACCGAGGCTGCCGCACTGCGTTTGGAGCGGGAGTTCAACGAGCTGACCGTGCCCGAATACGGGATCAAGCAGTTGGAGTCGATCACCGGAACGTCTTTGCGCACTCTCGCTTTGGATGAACCGGTGCCGGTGGAAGTATTCGCGGGGGCGGGCGATGTCACCGACAACGCGCGCAGCAGACTACAGGTGGTGGCGGGGATCGTCGAGCGGGAACGGCCGACGCTGCGCGGATTGCTGCACCGGCTGGCGGGCGCGCGGGGTCACAGAGTATTCGCGGGGACACCCGAGCAGGTGGCTGACACGATCGAGGAGTGGTTCACCCAGGGCGCGGCAGACGGATTCAATGTGATGCCGCCGTATTACCCCGGTGGACTCGAGGTGTTCGCCGAGACGGTGGTGCCGATCCTGCAGGAGCGTGGGCTTTTTCGCACCGAGTACAGCGGGACCACGCTGCGCGATCACTTCGGTCTCGCTCGTCCGCAGAGTCGGTTCGCGCAGACGCCCGTTGCCGTCGGATGAGGGCTGATTCCGACGGAAGTTGTTGTCCCGGTCGAGGTAACCGCGGCGGGCGGCGGTGAGTGCGGTCACGGTCGACACCGAACCGCTGCAGTTGCGTTCACTGGTGTGGCCGGTGTTCGCGCCGATGGCGTTGTACGGCACCGGTGCCGGGGCCGCCGCGCCCATGTATGCCTGGCGCGCACTGGATCTCGGGGCATCGGCGGGTACGGCGGGGCTGATCGTGGCGCTCGGCGGGCTCGGGATGGTGCTCGCCGATCTGCCTGCGGGGCGGATCGTCGCCAGGATCGGGGAGCGGGCGGCGATCGGGGTCGGCAGTGTATTGGGCACGGTCGGGGTGCTCGCGGCGATCTTCGCGCCGAATCTTGTTGTGCTGGCGGTGGGTTTGCTGCTCAACGGTGCGGCGGGCGCGGTGTGGGGGTTGGCGCGGCAGACGTATCTGGTGTCGGTGGTCGCGCCCGAGCAGCGCGGGCGAGCGATGTCGGCGCTGGCGGGTTCGCACCGGCTCGGGTTCTTCTGCGGGCCGTTCCTCGGCGCGGCACTGGTGCACGGGATGGGGCCGGTCGGTGCGCTGTGGTTGCAGTTGGTCACCATGCTGGCGGCCGCGGTGGCGATGGTGGCGATCCGCTCGAGCGAGATCAGCGATCCGTCGTCGTTGCGGCCGGTGCACACGGTGCTGTCCGAAAACCGCAGGGTGCTGGGCACTCTCGGCCTCGCCTCCGTCGCCGTCGGTGCCGCACGCGCGTCCCGCACGGCCCTGCTGCCGCTGTGGGCCGCCCACCTCGGCATCGACCCCGCCGCCACCAGTGTGCTGTTCGGCCTGGCCGGTGCGGTCGACGTACTCATGTCCTACCCGGCAGGCGTATGGCTGGACCGCGCGGGCAGCCGCGTCACCGGCACCGCGTGCGGAATCTGCTTCGCGCTCGGTTACGCGGCATTGCCGTTCACCACCTCGGTGCTCACCATGGGCGCGGCGACCATGCTCCTCGGCCTGGCCAACGGCCTGAGCAACGGCTTGATCATGACCGTCGGCGCCTACGCCGCACCTCCTGACCGCCGCGCGGAATTCCTCGGTGCTTGGCGCCTGACCCACGATGTCGGCGCGTTCGCGGGGCCGGTCGCGGTCGGTCTCGTCGGCGCGCTGGCGGGGCTCGCCGCCGCGGGCGGGCTGATGGCATTCAGCGTCGGCCTCGGCGCGTTCGCGATGTATCGCTGGTTTCCCGGACATGTGAGATCGGCCCGAGAGGCGTTGGGCGGCAACGAGGTCGGCGCGAATGAACCCGAGCGGGTTCGGCGCCGATGAGGACGTAGTGCCCGCCCCTGGACCGGTGATGGTGCTCCGTCGGCGTCGGTGGGACGGATGACCGCCCCGGCCTCGGCGGACCGGTTGCGGTTGCCCGATCGCCGCGATCGGATACGGAGAAACCGTGAGCGTCGACGCCGTCAGAGCGCCGAACTACAGGTCCAAGCGGGGTTGCGTCCGGTGAGCCCGAGGATGCGGTCGAGCAGCGGTGCGCCGGTGTCGATGGGAATCTCCGGGCCGTAGATGCCCAGCTCGCGGCCCTGTTCGGCAGTGGCGGCGGTGTCGTTGTAGGTCTCGCGCAGCAGGTCGTCGTCCCAGTGCACGGTGGTGCCGACGGCGCGGGCGAGGTCCCAGCCGTGCACGATCAGCTCGCCGACGACCATGCCGCCGACCAGCGGCGCGGGCAGCTCCATCGGGCCACCCATCCGGGTGACGCCCTGCCAGGCGTCGGGCCGGCCCCAGGCGGCGGCGAGGTCGGTGAGCTGGGTGTCGAGGGCGGCGGCCCAGTCGCCTGTGGTCAGATCGACCTCAGGCCCGGGGGCGATTTCGCCTTTGCGTGCCGCGCCGATCAATGACGGACCCCAGTGCAGCAGGTGGTTGAGCAGGGCTCGGACATCGAAATCGGCGCACGGTGTCGGGTCGGCGAGCCGGTCCGACGTGATGGTGCGGAGGATCTTCGACAGCGGTTCGGCGGCGCGGGCCACCCGTTCGTTTTCGGACATACACCGAGGTAACCACCGCAGCTGGGCGTTGTCTTGAACAAACGCGACATACACTCGCCGCGTGGAGCGCGATCCGCGGGAACTCGGCGGCGCCTGGCGCGCGTCGCAACGCCATGCGTTCGCCGCGCCGACCGGGGAGCTGACGCGTTACGTCGCGCGGTATTGGACGGTCACCTGGGACTACGAGCAGCCGTACCGGCAGCTGGTGGTGCCGTTGCCGAACGTCCACCTGAGCTTTCGCGAGGGCCGGGGCGAACTGCACGGGCCGTCGTCGTCACACGTCTACCGGGAGCTGTCCGGCGTCGGGACGGTGTTCGGTGTCGCGTTCAGACCGGGTATGTTCCGGCCGTTTCTCGATGGGTCGGTAGCGGGGTTGCGGGATCGGATAGTCGATGCCGCAACAGTTTTCACCGGCGAACTGCCCGCGCCTGTCGGTGTCGAATCGGTCGAGCGGTTTCTTGTCGGTCACCTTCCGACGCCTGATCCGCAGGCCGACCTCGCCGCGCGGATCGTGGCGACGATCGCCGAGGATATCGCCGTGACCAGGGTCGATGTGCTCGCGCAGCGGTTCGGGCTGAGCGTGCGGGGGTTGCAGCGGTTGTTCGCCGAGTATGTCGGCATCGGGCCGAAATGGGTGGTGCGGCGGTATCGGCTGCACGAGGTCACCGAGCGGCTCGCCGAGGGCGTCGAGATCGACTGGGCGGTGCTCGCCGCCGAGCTGGGTTACGCCGATCAGGCGCATCTGAGTCGTGAGTTCCGCACGATTTTCGGGGAACCGCCGACCCGGTACGCGCAGCGCTATGAGCAGGGGTGACGCCACGGGAGGTTGTGGGCGGGTGCGGCCGCGGGCCGCGATGGTGACCGGCGGGGGCTGATCGACGCCCCTATGGTGGAGTTATGTCGTCATTCGATCGGCATCCGTCCACCGTCGCGGACTTCGACGATGCGCGTCGGCGGGAACGGTTGCGCGAAACCCGGTTGGGCCACGCGTGGGGCCGCCTGCGCCGGACGCGGCTGGCGGTGTTACGAATTCTCGGGGTGCTGCTGGTCGCGATGATCGTGTTCGGGCAGTACTGGGTGCACGATGTGGTTCCAGAACGCGAGCGACTGGCCCAGACCACGCCGGAGTTGCTGCCTGCGAATCTGCCTGCGGATTCCCGGGATTGGGATACAGCGGTGGTCGATATGGTGGGGCTCGGGGGAGTCAACGCAGTGCCGACCGCCAAGGCACTGCCCGCGCTGAGTCACCTCGGGGTGGTGTGGGCGGTGCGCTACGACAACGCGGGTATCGACACCAAGGTCATCGCCGACATGATCGTGCGGGCCGCCAGGTACGGCAATGTGCGCAACATCGTGCTGGTCGGGCACAGCATGGGCGGGATCGTCGCGCTCGAAGTGGCGCGGCATATCCACCTCGGCAGTGACCGGCGACTTGTGGCCGTGGTGCTGGACTGCACGCCGATGGACCTGGACGCGGTGCGCCCCGAAAGCCGCAGTCGCGGTGCTGATCTGGTGCGCTGGGTGGGCTGGTTGCCGGGTGCGCGGGAGAGCAGGCTGCTGCGCTTCGCGGTCGAGATGTCGGTTCGGCGTGAACGTTTCGCGCAGCCGAGCGGCCTGTTCTTCGATGTCGATTTCAACGCTTTCGGGAAGGCGGCCTCGGAAGTGTTGCGTGACAAGATCTTCTCCCGTGACGCCGCGAGCAACGGGTTGATCGAGGCTCAGTTCCTGGCGATCGTCGCGGGCGGCGGTACGGCGGATCTGCGGGCGCTCGGCAAGCCGCATCCGGACAAGCGGAACCCGGCCATCGTGTTCATCCGACCCCGCGATGCCTCCCGTGACGGCGTGGTGGACGTGGCGTATTCGCACGAGGTACTCATCGAACACGCCGGTGGCGTGAACGGCACGCTGTCGGTGGTGCGGCCGCGTCAGACCGAGCACGCGAATCCGATTCAGCGACCCGGCGAATACAACGAGGTCATCCAGGGGCAGGTGCTGCCGGTCGTGCGCCGCTTCCAGGAAGCCAATCGCAACGATCCGCCCTGATCAGCGCACTCGGGTACCGAGAATGGTGCGCACGCCCGCGATGAACAGTTGCAGGCCGAAGTCGAATCGAGCTGTGGGGTCAGGGGTTTCGAGCAGGGGCGTGTTGTCTTCGGGGAGGGCGCCGACGGAGTCCATCTGCATGCGCGACTGCTCGTCGACGGTCTGGCCGAGCACGTAGTAGAGCAGGGTGTAGGCCGTGAGATCGGCTTCCTCCCTGGTCATGCCCGCACGAATGACGATGCCCGCCAGACGTTCCCGCGCCTTGCTCGTGGTCAGCCGCGAGGCGTAGGTGGCCGATACCAGTTCGGCGCCGTCGCGGTAGGCGAGCAAGCAATCACGCAGGCGATGGGCCAACTCGGTGAGTTGTTCGGGCCATTCGGTGGCGGTGATCGGCTCGTCCATCGGAGCGAGAATCCGATCGGCCACCGCGCCGAGCAGGCTCTGCTTGTCCTTGACGTGCCAGTACAGCGCCCCCGGCTGCACCTGCAGTGAGCCGGCCAGCCGGCGCATCGTCAGGTCGGCGAGGCCGTACTGATCGAGAATCGCGACGGCGGCGTCGACCACATCCGTCTTCCGCAGTTGCACGCGTGTCCTTCCGTGGTGATTTTTCGACCCGAGTGTCGTGACTCACTCGCAGCCGCTACCCTATCCTGAACACCGTTCAAGTTGCACGGCCACGCCGGGTGGATCACACCCACGGTTCGTGCGCACACCCCCGTCGAAGGGACATCACGTCGTGACACAGGCACCCGTCCAGACCGATATTCTGGCCATCGCCCGTGAGCAGGTGCTCGAGCGCGGCGAAGGCCTCACCGAGCAGCAGGCCGTCGAGGTCCTCCGTCTGGGTGACGATCGCCTGGAAGTGCTGCTCGAACTCGCCCACGACGTGCGGATGAAATGGTGCGGTCCCGAGGTCGAGGTCGAGGGCATCATCAGCCTCAAGACCGGCGGCTGCCCCGAGGACTGCCACTTCTGCTCGCAGTCGGGCCTGTTCCAGTCGCCCGTGCGCGCGGCCTGGCTCGACATCCCCAGCCTGGTCGAAGCGGCCAAGCAGACCGCCAAGACCGGCGCCACCGAGTTCTGCATCGTCGCCGCCGTGCGCGGGCCGGACGAGCGCCTGATGGCGCAGGTCGCCGCCGGTGTGGAGGCCATTCGCAACGAGGTCGACATCCAGGTCGCCTGCTCGCTGGGCATGCTCAACCAGGAACAGGTCGACCAGCTCGCCGCGATGGGCGTGCACCGCTACAACCACAACCTCGAAACCGCCAAGTCGCACTTCCCGAAGGTGGTCACCACCCACTCCTACGAGGAGCGTTTCGAGACGCTGCGGATGGTGCGCGAAGCCGGTATGGAGGTGTGCTGCGGTGGCATCCTCGGCATGGGCGAGACCATCGAGCAGCGTGCCGAGTTCGCCACGCAGCTGGCCGCGCTGAGCCCCGACGAGGTTCCGCTGAACTTCCTCAACCCGCGCCCCGGCACTCCCTTCGGTGACCTCGAGGTGCTGCCCGCCGCCGACGCGCTGCGTGCGATCGCCACCTTCCGGCTCGCGATGCCGCGCACCATCCTGCGCTTCGCCGGTGGTCGCGAGATCACCCTCGGTGACCTGGGTGCCAAGCAGGGCATGCTCGGCGGCATCAACGCGGTCATCGTCGGCAACTACCTCACCACCCTCGGGCGTCCCGCGGAGTCGGATCTGGATCTGCTCGGTGAGCTGAGCATGCCGATCAAGGCGTTCAACGAAACGCTGTAAAACGCTGTGTACGATCGAGAATCGACCCAGGTCGAGGGACTGGCGGCCGTCGGGTCGCATTTCACAGAGGCGGTAACTGCGATGGACGAGCACGACACCGCGTTCGCGGAGCGCTATAACCCGTTCACGGGCAAGCGGATCGTGGCGGGGATCGACGACGCGATGCCCGCGTCGGCCGCGCTCGGTCTCGAGCCGCCGCGGTTCTGCGAGCAGTGCGGCCGACGGATGATCGTGCAGATCAGCCCGGACGGCTGGTGGGCCAAGTGCTCGCGGCACGGCGTCATCGAATCGGCACAGCTGGAACGCCGGTAGTGCTCGGCCGCGGGGAGCGCCCGGAAGTGTTGCGGCGCGAGGTCATCGGCGTCGGCGTCGTCATGGCGGCGGTGCTGGTGGCGAGCGCGGCCGCCGGGGTTGTGTGGGGTCTGCTCGCGCCGACCGAACGGCTGCGGGTGACCCAGCCCGGTCGCGCCGCCGTGCTCACCGGCGAGAGCCTGCATCTGTTCGACGCGGTCGGGATGTTTCTGTGCATCGGTGCGGTGGTCGCGGTGTTGAGTGCGGCCGGTGCCTGGCGGGTGCGGGTCGCGCGGGGGCCCGCGCTGGTGCTCGGGGTACTTGCTGCCTCGGGACTCGGCGCGACGCTGATGATGTGGATCGGCGAAGGGGTTGCGGGCGTTCGTCATCCGCGTCCCGACGATCCGGCGGTCGGTCAGATCGTCGCGCTGCCCGCCGAAGTCGGCACCGATCTGGCGCTGCTGGTGCAACCGTTCCTCGCCGCCCTGGTGCTGCTGTTCCTCGCCGCGCTGCACCCGGCCGCCGATCTCAATTCCGGCGCCGCCGGACTGCTGGGTGATCTGCGCCCGGCCGACTTCGACGACGACGACGATTACCGTCTGCCCTACGGCACCGAACAGTATCGGCCGAGCGGCGATTTCGATCCGAGTTCGCAACCCCGCGGCTGAGAGTCCATATCGCGATACCATTTTCGCATAACAGCAGGTAGAAACCGGCTGTGAGGCGAGGGGAGCGGTCGTGGCATTCATCGGTGGTGGTCCGGTCGTCGAGGAGCTCGACGCGAAATTCTGGCGGCTCACCGAACCGCTCACCTATCAGGGCGCGGTCGAAACCTTCACAGTGCCTGCCGGATTCCGCACCGACTTCGCCTCGGTACCGCGCTCGCTCGTCTGGCTGATCCCGCGCTACGGCGCCTACACCCGAGCCGCGATTCTGCACGACTATCTGTGTCGCACAGGCGAAGTCGGGCCCGCCGATGCCGACGGGATATTCCGGCGCAGCCTGCACGAGGCCGGGGTTTCGGTGCCGCGACGCTGGATGATGTGGACGGCGGTTCGGCTCGGCAGCCGGTTGCGTGGGGCGCGGGTGGTGGATGTGCTCGGCTGGTTGCTGATCGCGGTGCCGTCGGTGGTGTTTCTCGCGGTGCCCGTGGTGGTGGTGACGATTGCGCTGCTGGTGTTCTGGGTGGTCGAGTTGGTGTTCTGGGCAGCAGGCAGGGTCACCCGCCGCACCGTGGCGCCCCCACCGAAGCCGCAGATGAAGACCGCCTGAGCACCGATCTCACCCGGAACGGGGGAGGTGGCGGCGTCTTCGCGTGGCTAGCGTTCGGCGCATGTCCGAGCCGAGTATCGAAACCGCAGCCCCGGCCCCCGTCGAATGGTCGATTCCGCGCGGGCTGATCGTGCTGTTGTCGCTGGCGGCCGCCGTGGTCACCATCGCCGGTCTGAAAGCCTTCTCCAGCGTTGTCGGCCCGGTCTTCCTGGCCCTCATGCTGACCATCGCGGTGCAGCCGATCCAGAGTTGGGCGCACCGCAAGGGCTGGCCCGCCTGGCTGGGAATGGCGGCCGCGCTGGTGTCGGTGGTCGCGATTCTGTTCGGCATCGGTGGCGCGCTGGCGCTGTCGGCGGTGCAGCTGGCCTCGTTGCTGCCCCAGTACGCCGACCAACTCAACGATCTGCTCGACCACGGGCGCGGCTGGCTGTCGGATCTCGGGGTGAGTTCCGATCAGATCCACAAGGCGCTCAGCGGGATCGATGTGGGTAAGGCCGCGGGTGTCATCGAACAGATACTCGGCGGCGTGCTCGGCGTCTTCTCCAATCTGTTCTTCGTCCTGGCGCTGCTGCTGTTCATGGCCGTCGACGGGATGACGATGGACCGCCGGATGGCGATCGTGGCTCGCGAGCGGCCCGCGATCGCGCAGGCACTGAGCAATTTCGTCATCGGGACCCGCCAGTACCTGATCGTGTCCACGGTGTTCGGCGCCATCGTGGCGGTGATCGATGGTGGGGCGCTGTGGGCGATGGGGGTGCCGCTGCCGATCCTGTGGGGGTTGCTGTCGTTCATCACCAACTACATCCCGAACATCGGGTTCGTCATCGGCGTCATCCCGCCGGCGCTGCTCGCGCTGCTCGACAGTGGGCCGGTGCTGATGATCTGGGTGATCGTGGTCTATTCGGTGATCAACTTCGTGATCCAGTCGATCATTCAACCCAAGTTCGTCGGTGATGCGGTCGGTCTCGGGGTGACCATCACGTTCGTGTCGCTGGTGTTCTGGGCGTGGGTGATCGGTGCGCTCGGTGCGCTGCTGGCGATTCCGTTGACGTTGCTGGTGAAGGCGCTGTTGCTCGATATCGACCCGACGACGCGATGGGCGGATGTGTTGATCGGTGCGCCGATGGAGAAGAAGAAGCAGGCCAGGGCCGAGACCGCGGTGGACAGGGAATAGCGGTCGGTGCGGATCGGTTCACCAGGAAAACCGGTGGACCTGCTCCTTATCCTGGAGACATCGTATTTCGGGGGAGGACCTGACCATGAAGACCCAGCACGAACAGGCGGCTGCGCAGCCCGCCGAGCGACCCGACCTGGTCGCCTGGCGCCGCCGCCACGCCCTGCGCAGCTCGTCGGCCGCCACCGCGGTACCCAGCGGGCGCACCTACCGACGCTCGCCCAAACACCGCGACCGCCGCTACGTCAGTTGAGCGCTCAGGCCTCTGCCGCGTAGCGGCGGATCGCGATCGGGACCGCGAACGCGAACAGCACGGCGATCCAAACGATCGCCGCCGTGACCGGATGCTGCGTTGGCCACGTTCCACCGGCCCCGCCGGGAAGGTCGGCGCCGAGCAACTCGCGCAGCGCGCCCACGACGGCGCTCACCGGATTCCACTCCGCGATCGCCGCCACCACCGGCGGCATGGTCGCGGTCGGCACGAAGACATTCGAGAACATGATGGTCCCGAAGATCAACGGCGCGATCTGCTGGAGCATCTGCTCGTCACGGATCGCCGCGCCCAACGCGATGCCAAGCCACGACAGCGCGCAACGGAAGGCGAGCAGCAGCCCGATCGCCACCGCCGCCTCGCCGAGTGTGGCGTCGACCCGCCAGCCCAGCAGGAACCCGATGCCGGACATCAGCGCGAGCGCGACGACACCGACCACCGTTTCGGCCAGGGCGAATCCGGCGGGCGCGGCCGCGGGCGAGAGCGCAAGTGCGCGAAGGCGATCGGTGAAGCCGCTGCGCAGGTCGGCATTCACGGTCGACGCGGTCGACGTCAGACCCATGGCCGCGACCAGGACCAGCACTCCCGGCACCAGGTACGCGCGGTAGGCCGCGGCATCGCTCCCGCCGGACAGCGCGCCGCCGAAGACGAAACCGAACAGCAGCATCATGCCCAGCGGAGCGGCCAGGGTGATCGCGAACAGGCCGGGGGAGTTGCGGTAGTTCTGCAGTACGCGCCCGAACAGCACCGCCGCACCGGTGAACACGGACACTGAACGGGTGTCGGTGGCGTTCATGCTCGCACCTCGCTACCGTTCGCTTTCGACGCGACGTCGACCCGATCGCGACCGGTGAGCGCGAGGAAGGCATCGTCGAGAGTCGTTGCGCGGGTGCCGATGTCACGCACGGTGATCTCGGCGGCATCGAGCGAGCGCAGCACCTCGAGCAGGCCGGGCGCGGTCCCGGCGAAGGTGAACGACAGCTCCATCGGCGAATGTCGCTGTGTTGGTGGCGGATCGGGGGGTGAGCCGCCGAATCCGGCCAGCACGGCGACAACCTCGTCGTAGCGGCACGGATCGTCGACGACCAGGTCGAGCCCGGCGGGCACGGTCGCCAGGATCTGCTCCGGCGTCCCGGCCGCGACGACCCGGCCCGCTTCCAGGATCGTGATCGCGTCGGCCAGGCGCTGCGCCTCGTCGAGATACTGGGTGGTGAGCAGCACGGTGGTCCCCTGGGTGACGAAATCGCGGACGTAGCGGTAGATCTCGTTGCGGCTGTGCGGGTCGAGTCCGGTGGTCGGCTCGTCGAGGAACAGCACGGCGGGGCGCACGATCATGCCCGCGACGATGTCGAGCCTGCGCCGCATGCCGCCCGAATAGGTGCGGACCACGCGATCGGCAGCCTCGGCCAGTTCGAACCGGTCGAGCAACTCGCCCGAGTGCCGTCTGGCCGCAGCGGCGCGAAAGCCGTTGAGACGGGCCAGCAACACCAGATTCTGCCGTCCGGTCAGCCGCGAGTCGACGGCGTGGAACTGACCGACCAGGCCGAGCTGGCGCTTCGCGCTGTCGGCCTGGCGGACGGTGTCGCAACCGCGGATCGCGGCGCGGCCCGAAGTGGGTCGCGTCAGGGTCGCCAGCATGCGCACGGTGGTGGTCTTGCCCGAGCCGTTAGGGCCGAGCAGGGCGTGCACCTGCCCGACCGGAACCCGTAGGTCCACCCCGTCCACCACGGTGTTCTTGCCATAGGTCCTGGTCAGTGCAGCGGCTTCGATGGCGTACACGGCAATCTCCCTTCAATTGAGAACAGTGTTCGCAATTGCACGATACGCATCTGCTAACGATGTTCGCAACTAGGAATCTGGGGCATGCTGACAGGTATGACGCACACCGGATCCTCGTTGTGGTCGCGCGGCGCGACGCCGCGCCCGGGGCCGCGCCCTGCGTACACGCTCGATCAGCTCGCTGATGCGTGTGTTCGGCGCGCCGACGCGGGCGGGCTGCGGGCCGTTTCGATGCGCGGGGTGGCCGATGAACTGGGTACCGCGGCCGCCTCGTTGTATCGCTACGTCGACGGCAAGGACGACTTGATCGCCCTGATGGTGGACCGGGTGGCGGGGGAGTACCGGTATGCGGACTCGACCGGCGACGTCCGCGCCGATGTCCTGGCGCTGGCCGAGCAGTCCCGCGCGCTGCACCGGGCACACCCGTGGCTGGTCTCTGCGACGCCGTCGAGCATGGGCCCGAATTCGGTGCGCTACATGGACCGGATGGCGGGCGCGCTGGCGCCGACCGGACTCGACGCGAGTGCCATCATGATGGGTGTCGCGATGCTGTCGAGCTGGGGCGCGAACTTCGCCGCGCAGGAGAGCGCGGGCCTGTCCGCCGGAGATCTGGGTGGCGCGCTGGCGGCTTCGGCCGGCGATTCGGCGCGCGACTACCCGAACCTGACCATGCTGTTCGGTTCCGCCGCATCGGCCGGCGCGGGCGCGGCGATCGACAACGACACGGTGTTCGTCGCGGGTATCGATGCGCTGCTGTTCGGCATTCTGCCGCGCTCGTAAGCCGTTTCGCGACAGGTGAAGTCAGGGTAGCCGACCCGTCGGAGGGGACGCGGGTGTCGGCCGCGTGGGATTACAGCACGCGGCGCAGCACCACCAGCGGCAACGGCTTGTCGACCTTGGTCTGGTATTCGGCCAGCAAGGAATTCTCCGTCAGTGCCCACGCCGCGAACTCGTCGTACCGCTCGCCGGTGAGCACATCGGCCATCGCCGCGAACTTCTCGCCCCCCAACTCGATCGTGACCCGGGGATCGGCCTTGGCGTTGTGGTACCAGGCCGGGTACCTGTCCTCGATGAACGAGCTCACATACATCACGTCGCCGCGATACAACGCCCCCAACGGAACCACATGCGGCTTACCGCTTTTGGCGCCCGTCGTCGTCAACAACAGCAACGTGGCCCCCGCGTAATCACCCCCGACTTTCCCGCCGTTCTCCCTGAACTCCGTGATCACCCCATCGTTCCAGCCCGCCATCTCCTCCTCGGAGAACTCTTTGTTCCATGGCGCGTCAGGGTCGTCGTAGGAGATGGTGTCTTTCGCGTCCGCTGCGTTGTCGTCCATGCCAGCAGTGTGACACCGACCACCGACAACTTTCGGCTCTCAGAACTCGGGGGTCTGCACGGTGATGCGGTAGCTGAGGGTCATTCCTTTGGGGTTGAAAACGGCGCCGCCGAGGTGGAGCCATCGTGCCGGGCCGCCGCGGGGATCGGGTAGGTATGTGGCGCGTACGTGGTCGACGCCGGAGGGGTACCCGCTGGCGGGGGCGGACGTGGTGCACATGACGTGCGCTTCCGCCCATATTCGCGGTTCGGCCGCAGTGTCGAGCAAGGGGGCGACGTCGGGTACGAAGATGCCGAACTCGTCGGCCGGTGCTCGCAGGGATTGGAAGAACTTGCCGGTCGTGGTGAGCCGTACCGTCCCGGTGTGGATGATGCAGGACGGCGTCAGTTGCAACGGTGGGGCGGGCTGGATGTCGCACTGCAGGGCCATGTGCTGACTGTACGGACCTTGCTGATCATCTGCCGCGGAGGTTTCAGGCCGGCAGGTGGTGCTGGAACCAGGTGGTCAGGGCGAAGTCGACCTCGGCGGCTGATGGCAGTTGGGGTGCGGGTTCGATGCCTGGTTCTTCGGCGAGTGGATGCGCCAGATCGGGGATCGTCTGCAGTTCTGCCCTGTCGCCCCATGCGTCGACGAGGTCGCGGGCGTCTGCGCGCAGAGCGGGGTGATCCAGTTCGCCACTGACGACCAGCAGGGGAGGTCGGGAGGTGAGGGCATCTACCTTGGCGACGAAATCCAGTGCGTCGACTGCCTTTTCGGAGTCCGCGTCGTACAAGTAGTCGCCCGGGAACATGTCGACGACGGAACGCATTCGGACAGCGGCGTTGACGAGGGCGCCCGCGAAGATCGGGATCTCGGCATCGGTCAGAACCTGCAGCGCGACGGCACCACCCAACGAGCCGCCGAGCACCCCGATCGGCCCGTCGCCGACCGGCAATTGTTCGCGGATCGCTGCCAGCGCAGCCGGGAATTCCTCGGTCGCCTGCCGCACGAACGGGTGCAGGTACAGCATCAGCGGGTCTTTGTTGAACAACTCCACGATGGCATCGGTACTGCCGTCGACCATGCGCTCCCCGCACATCGGCATCCCGAGATGCACCCGCCACGCGGGCAGCCCGTTCATCGGCAACGCGGCGGCGAAAGCGGCATTCGACCTCGGCGCGTCCAGCATGTGCCAGGTGACGATCAACGGTGCGGGACCGCCGCCTGCTGGTGGAAGAGCGGTGAAAGGTACCCCTGCGGCCGTTCCCGTGATCGGTGAGGACATCCGCCCACGATAGGCCCGCGTCGACATCGCCGGAATCGGTTGCTGCTGTGAGCGAAAAGTCAATTCGGGGGGCGGAGGGCGGCGAATTCGTCGGTGACGCGGAGGCCGGAGTCGGTGAAGCGGTAGAGGGCGGCGGGGCGGCCGCCTGCTCGGCCGGGGGGTGCGGTGGCGCCGGTGGGGGTGATCACCTTGCGGCGGGTGAGGACTCGTTGGAGGTTGGTGGTGTCTACGTCGTAGCCGAGTGCGGCGCAATAGATTTCGCGCAGGGTCGACATGGTGAAGGTGTCGGGGGCCAGGGCGTAGGCGATGTTGGTGTAGGAGAGTTTGGAGGCCAGGCGGGTGCGGGCGTGGTCGACGACGGTGCGGTGGTCGAAGGACATGTCGGGCAGGTTCGAGACCGGGTGCCAGGTGGTGTCGGAGGGGAGTTCGGGCTCGGTGGTGAGGGGGACCAGGCCGAGGTAGGCCGAGGCGATGCGGCGCGGGGCGGGGACCCGGTCGGGGTCGCTGAACACCGACAGCTGTTCGAGGTGGTGTAGGTCGCGCACGTCGACCTTCTCGGCGAGCTGGCGGCGGGCGGAGGTGTCGAGGTCCTCGTCGTCGCGAAGGCGGCCACCGGGTAGTGACCACGTGCCGATCTGCGGATCGAGCGCGCGTTCCCACAGCAGCACCGCCAGTTCCGGGTGCTTGGTGCTCCTACCTGCGGAAACGTCGACGGGAAAGCGGCGAACCTGGAACACCGCGGTGAGTGATTCGTGGATGGTGTTACTATGGGGCACGTTTTCGATTATAAGTCGAAAACCTGGTTTGGTGCGAATCGCGGCGATGGAGCCGCTCGCACGAGGAAGGGAGCCACCATGGCGACGACGACTGCACAGCAGACGCTGATGGACTCGATCTTCGATGGACCCGGCGGGTTCGCGGGTGTCGAAGCGACGCCGGAGTGGGCGCAGGAAGTGCGCCGCCTGGCGCGCGAACGCAATGCGACCATCCTCGCGCACAACTACCAGTTGCCCGAGATCCAGGACGTGGCCGACCACGTCGGCGACTCGCTGGCACTCTCACGCATCGCGGCCGAGGCCGAAGAGGACACGATCGTGTTCTGCGGCGTGCACTTCATGGCCGAGACCGCCAAGATCCTCAGCCCGGCCAAGACCGTGCTCATCCCGGATCAGCGCGCCGGTTGCTCGCTGGCGGATTCGATCTCAGCCGAGGAACTGCGTGCGTGGAAGGCCGAGCACCCCGACGCGATGGTGGTGTCGTATGTGAACACCACCGCCGAGGTGAAGGCGCTCACCGACATCTGCTGCACCTCCTCCAACGCCGTCGACGTGGTCGACTCGATCGACCCCGACCGTGAGGTGCTGTTCCTGCCCGACCAGTTCCTCGGTGCGCACGTGAAGCGCGAGACCGGCCGCGAGAACATGCACATCTGGGCGGGTGAGTGCCACGTGCACGCCGGCATCAACGGCGACGAGCTCACCGAGCAGGCCCGCACCCACCCCGACGCCGAGCTGTTCGTGCACCCGGAGTGCGGTTGCGCCACCTCGGCGCTGTACCTGGCCGGCGAGGGCGCCTTCCCGGCCGAGCGGGTGCACATCCTGTCGACCGGCGGGATGATCGACGCGGCGAAGGCGTCGACCTCGAACCAGGTGCTGGTGGCGACCGAGATCGGCATGCTGCACCAGCTGCGCAAGGCCGCGCCCGGGATCGACTTCCAGGCCGTCAACGATCGCGCGTCGTGCAAGTACATGAAGATGATCACCCCGGCCGCGCTGCTGCGGTGCCTGGTCGAGGGCGCCGACGAGGTGCACGTCGACCTGGCGATGGCCGAGGCCGGGCGGGCGTCCGTGCAGCGGATGATCGCGATCGGCAACTCCGGCGGTGGCGAGTGACCGGCGGCGTTCGGCCGAGTCGGTAGTCGACCATGATGGTTTCCTGGGAGGCCGAGGTCGACCTGGTGGTCATCGGCGGTGGCGTCGCGGGACTCACCGCGGCGCGCACGGCCTCGTTGCGTGGGCTGCGGGTGCTCATTCTGAGCAAGGGCGGTCCCACCGATACGTCGACGCAGTACGCCCAAGGTGGCATCGCAGTTGTTGCGCCCCAGCGTGATTCGGTCGACTCGCATGTACGTGACACGGTCGAGGCCGGTGCCGGGTTGTGCGAGGTCGACGCGGTGCGTTCGATCGTCGAGGGTGGTCAGGCGGCGGTTGCCGCGCTGACCGACCTCGGTGCGGTGTTCGATCTCGGTCGTGACGGGCAGATCTCGCGTACTCGTGAGGGCGGGCACAGCGCCCGGCGCATCATTCACGCCGGTGGGGACGCGACTGGCGCCGAGGTGCAGCGTGCACTCAATGCAGCCGGGTTGCCGGTGATATTCGGTGCCGCCGCATTGCGTGTGGTGACCGGTGCACAGGGTGTGCAGGGCGTTATCGCGGTGTCGGACAATGGTTTCGGTGTCGTGCACACGCCTGCCGTGCTGCTCGCAACCGGTGGGCTCGGGCAGCTCTACGCCCTGAGCACCAATCCGCCGGGAGCTACCGCCGACGGTGTGGCGTTGGCCTTGCGGGCCGGGGCGGCAGTGGCCGATCTCGAGTTCGTGCAGTTCCATCCGACGGTGCTCTATACGCCGGGCGGCGTGGGCCGCCGCCCGTTGATCAGCGAAGCCGTTCGCGGAGAAGGTGCGATACTCGTTGACTTCCAAGGGAACTCGGTAACCGCCGGAGTGCATCCGCGTGGCGATCTGGCGCCGCGGGATGTGGTGTCGCGGGCGATCGCGGAGCGGATGCGGGCGACGGGTACCGATCATGTGTTCCTGGACGCTCGGGCCATCGAGGGATTCGCCCAGCGTTTCCCGACGATCACCGCCTCGTGCCTGGCGACGGGTATCGACCCTGCGGCGCAACTGATTCCGGTCGCGCCCGCCGCGCACTACCAATGCGGTGGCGTGCTCACCGATACCCACGGGCGGACCGAAGTACCCGGTCTCTACGCGGCCGGAGAGGTCGCGCGGACCGGGCTCCACGGTGCCAACCGGCTGGCATCCAACAGTTTGCTCGAGGGGCTGGTAGTCGGTGAACGGGCTGGCGCGGCGGCTGCCGAGCGACTCGGTGTGCGGGCTCGGGTCGACGACATCGGTGCGGGGACAGTCGAATTCGCCGACCGTGCGATCGTGCAGCAAGCGATGACCGCGCACGCCTCTGTGGTGCGTGACGGTGGCGGACTCGCTGAGGCGCTGGAGCGGATCGAGGCGGCGACGTCGCTGCTCGATCCCATCGAGGGTTCGGGGTGCAGCCGTGTCGACGCCGGCAACTCGGTGGTAGCAGCAGGGTCGAAACCTACTGTGTCCGGTTCGGTAGCTGCCCGGCAGCTTCGACGTATCGAGGACTCGGCGCTCACGGTGACGGCGCGTGCGCTGTTGCTCGCGGCGGCGGCGCGCACCGAGAGCAGGGGCTGCCACACGCGTTCGGAGTATCCCGAGGCCGTCGACCGGCAGCGGCACAGCACCGCTGTTCGTCTCGGTAGGCACGGTGATCTCGAACTGTCCACCGTGGCAGTCGATTTCGAGCCGGTGTCGACGGGGCTGCGATGCGAGTAGTCGACGCGTCATCGGCCGGCCCGTCAACCGCATCATTCAGCTGACTGGGTGAGGGTTCCGCTGATGCCGAGACCGGTTGTTGTACAAGAAATTCCGCAGGAGACGAAGTCTTCGCCGATCGACGCGGCGCACAGTCGCGGCGAGAACAGGAGTGCAGTGATGGCTCTGGATGCCACCCTCGACCGTGATGAGCTGCTGACGCTGATCCGCACCGCCCTCGACGAGGACCTGCGATACGGCCCCGATGTCACCACGATCGCCACCGTCCCCGCGGACGCGGTGAGCAAGGCCTCGGTGGTCTCGCGTCAGCACGGTACCGTCGCGGGCCTGGACGTCGGGCTGCTCGTGCTCGACGAAGTGCTCGGCGCGGGCACCTACGAGATCACCGCGCGCGTCGCCGACGGCACCCGGGTGGAGCCCGGCACCTCGGTACTGAGCATCGTCGCCCCCACGCGCGGCCTGCTCACCGCCGAACGGACCATGCTCAACCTCGTCTGCCACCTGTCCGGGATCGCGACCGCGACCGCCGCGTGGGTCGACGCGGTCGAGGGCACCGACTGCAAAATCCGTGACAGCCGCAAAACCCTGCCGGGCCTGCGCGCCCTGCAGAAGTACGCGGTCCGGGTCGGCGGTGGCGTGAACCACCGGATGGGGCTCGGTGATGCCGCGCTGATCAAGGACAACCATGTCGTGGCGGCGGGTTCGGTCGTCAACGCCTTGCGCGCGGTCCGCGAACTGGCACCGGATATCGCCTGTGAGGTCGAGGTCGACAGCCTCGAACAACTCGATGCGGTGCTCGCCGAGAACGTCGAACTCGTGCTGCTGGACAACTTCCCGCTCTGGCAGACCCAAGCCGCTGTTCAGCGCCGCAATACCAACGCGCCCGACACGAAACTCGAGTCCTCCGGCGGACTTTCGCTCGATCAGGCCGCTGAGTACGCGGGCACCGGCGTCGACTACCTGGCCATCGGCGCGCTGACCCACTCGGTCCGTGTGCTCGATCTCGGCTTGGACATGTGAGCCGCTGACCTGCGGTGATCGGTGGTGGACATGCGGATCGGCTTCCGTGATCGGCCGACCGCCTGCCGGTAACCTCGCTGGATGAACCGCTGGAATCAGTACGGGCTACCGCTCCTTCTGGCGTTGTGTTCGACATTGCTGGTCACGGTGATGGGTCTGGTGGCCGAGGATCTGCTGCCCGCCGCACTGGCGCAGATCATCGTGTTCTTCGCTCTGCTGGCGTTGTTCCTGCTGGTGGCGTTGCTCCAGTTGCGGTATCTGTGGCGCAGGAACACTTCCGGGACGCTGTACTACCTGCGCGCCGACAGCAGTCGGGTGCCGTCACTGCACGGGGCCGCCATCTCGGCCGCAGCGGAGCAGACCCAGGATCTGTGCGCGGTCCGGCGCACCTTTTCGACCGCCACGTCCGATGGAGCGGTGGATCTGCGCGGCATCGTCGGCGAGGTTCGAGCGATCTTCGACGCCGCGCTCAACGCCGACAGCAGCGACTCCGGCTACTCGGTGGTGCCCGACTTCGCCTGGCCGGTGGCGGTCTCGATCGGCTACGACTGGCTGCCCCGGCCCGGCACCTGGCTGGTGGCCGTCGACGAAGGCGGCCCACCGGCAGCCTTCTCCTACCCGGCGACCGGCACGCATTCGGCGGCACCGTTCGCGCCGTTGCCGCAACTGCGCCACGCCGCGATGGTGCACGGCGCCCCGGTCCTGTTGCCCGATGGGCCAACCGAAGATGCTGCCGCACAAAGGATCCGACTACTGATCGCAGTCTCCGAAGGTGACATGGCCGAGGTGGTCGCCGCGACATCATCGGCAGGACGTCGGCTGACCGCCACCGAACTGGCCGACACCGGCGGCCGCGCCCCCGTCTTCGCCGTCGGCTACGGCGCCACCGCCGACGAACCGACCCTCGACCTACGCGGTGACGGCAACGGCGGCCACGACCTGCGCGCCGCCGCCGACCAACTCACCCAAGCCATCCGGCTGTACCTCGACCGCTTCCCCAACGCCCACATCGAACTGGTCCTCGACGCCCCCGACATCCTGTCCCTCGCCATCGGCTGGCGCCTGGCCAACCCCGGCGACGCCGACATGCGCTCGCGCATCTGGGAATTCTGGGACCGAGTGGTGCCGCTATACGGCGACATCGGCCCCGACAGAGAGCCGCGCGTGGTCGCACTGTGGGTCCACCCGGCCCAAGCCGAACCGTCTTTGCGCTGAATCCCCGCAGCTCAGAGCTATGTGCGCTCAGCGGCAGCATGCCACCAAGCGGGTGGCGACGGGTGCATCGGCTGCGATTCCGGTTGGTCGGGGTGCAGGCCCAGCGGGTACAGGGCCTCGCCGCGGACCGCTACACCGACGACACAGCCGATGCGGCCGTCGGCATGCTGGGCACGCATGAGATCGAAGCGGATGTCTTCGGCGGAAAACGGCATCCAGTCGACTCCGCGGTCACGCAGTCAACCGCGCAGGGCACTGATCGGTCGCGGTGCGCCCTTGACGGCGTCATAGGCCAGCAGTCGAATCCATTCGGGCTGTTCGGTATTCATGTGAACACTATGACGGATGTGTCTGCGGATCGGGACTCCAACCGATATCGAGCCGGGGGTGCTACGAGTCGAGCGTCTGCTCCAACTCGCCGCGGCGCAAGCGCAGCTCACGACGAGTTCTGTTCAAGGGTGACCCGGTAAAGGGCAGCCGGTCGAGATCGACCGTCGCGGCCGCGCGGAGCGCAAGGCGTTGCGCGGATGTCGCGGCTTTGGACGGCAGGCCGATTTCTGCGGCGAAAGCGGACCAGTGCTTCGGCCGTAAACCCTTGGTGCGTCCGGCGATCGGCAGCGCCATCGAATCGTCGTCGTATATCAAGGTGCAGGGGATGTCGTAGATGGGTGCGGCATCCCAGCGCCCCTCGCTGTCCTGGAGGACGCCGACGTTCTTCCCGTGTAGGTCACCGTTGCCGGTCAACCACGCGAAGAGGAACTGCAAGTAGAGATTTCGTGCTGCGAGGACAGGGGCGCGAACCATCCCGGTGATCGCTGCGACAACATCGATCGTGTCGACGTTGTACTTCGCCGATGGCGGCAATCCGAGCAGTTGGGTTGCATCTTCGAATGCGAGACGACGCCACGCATCACCTTCGTGGACACGGTCGAAGCGGCGGACAAGCAAGCCTGGCTGCCCGGATTTGTCATGCACGAGATCCGAACCAGCGACCTCCAACTTCAATGCTCGCGCCGCGGCCAGGTGTGCGGCTTCGTTCTCGATCAGATGCGGGTATTCCGGCTGTGACAGCTTCAGGATGAATCGACCGAAGCCGGCTGCGATCGGCGTACTGATCATCGACGCGCTCGCCTTGTTCTGGATGCCTGGAATGGCCTGCCGGTCGACGTCGTCTATGAGCCGGTCGAATTCGAGCTCGTCCGCTGACATGCAGTCGACGAGCGCGGGAACGTCGACAGGGTCCGCACCGGCGGGAAAAACCTGAACATCACCGGGGACATCGGCACCGACGGCGAGGAGCAGGCTGAGTTCGTCGTCGGCGCTGGTCTTTACCGCACGACGAAGCACCGTCAAGCGGTGTCCCTCTGGCAGAAGTCCCGCGAAGAACGGCGGGACCGACCCTGATCCGCCGGTAACCGGTTCAGTGTCGAGGGGCAATGTCGATGCGATCGGATCGCCGGAATACTCAGGTATGTACCGGAATTCGGTACCACCATCGTCGGTTCTGCGGATGGAGGCAGCAAGATGGCCTGCCTTGTAGACATCAGCGCTGCTGACCCTGCGTAGCGCTTCGAAGTCCGTCACGGCGACACCGTCAGCGTCAGTCCCAGTGCGCCGGCCACCGCAGTGACCGTGCCGATGCTGGTCGAACCTCGACCCTGTTCGATATCGCGAACCGTGCGCGTGGAGGTATCCGCCACTTCGGCAAGCTGCTCTTGGGTCAGGTGGTGGCGGCGGCGCTCCACCCGGATCTTCGCCCCGATGTCTTTCAGTACATCCACGGTCCACCTCCGATCAGCAGAATATTGCCGAATTGATAGCTCTGCTTGTAGAGAGTACTCGAAATTGGACATAATCGGTAGTATTCTGCCGATCTCTTGTCTGGCGGGGTGTCTTCGTGGCCAGCAGCGACAAACCGGCAGAATGCTGCCGGAAGTCTGGCGACCGTTGGGCAGGTCCGGCGGGCAGCTCTGTTGATCCGTCGACATCAGCGCGGCCGGCCGGCCCGTCACCTGATGCCGGGCCCAGCTCGACAACTCCGCTCGTGCCGCAGTTCCCCGCCGCGACATCGCCACCCGCCACGCGGACACAGATCATCCAGCAAACGAACTGTGCTGGCGGAGCGGTGTGTTGGTGGCACCTGCCCGACTTCAAAGGATTATGGGACGAACAAGAGCACGGCGAGGTGCCCCCTAGCGCGCCAGAAAACTGCCTCGAGCTCGGTGTAGGCAGTCCCGGACCACTGACCGCGATGTCTGTGATGAACGGCAGCAATGTGGCGCAGACATTTCGGGAGAAGGGCGATTGTCGAGGGGAGTCGATCGTCGTCATGCCCGGGAAACAAGAGTCGAGGCTCGTGAAGTTTTCCCGAAAGCGGTCAGCGGATAGCTCTCAAGCGGTGAGTTCGCGTTGGAGGGGGGTGCGGAAGCGGGGGATGGCTCGGGTTTCCCCGAACCAGGTTGTGGTGCGGGCTGTTTCGGCTTCGATGAGTTTTCGGGTATCGGTGCCCACATCTTCGAGGAGGCGGGTTACTACTTCGCCGTCGGGGCGTTGGGCCCAGCCGCCGACTATGCGACCGTCGGCCCAGATGGAGGGGCCGATGTTGCCGTTGGTGTCGAAGAGGGCAGGGGCGTGGGGGCCGAGGAACCAGTCTCGGGATTGCCAGCCCATGGGGGTGGGGTCGAGGGCGGGGAGCAGGGCTGCCCAGGGTTCGGGGGTGGGGACGGGGGCGAGGTCGTCGGCGAGGAGTATGCCGGGGGTGCCGTCGAGGTCTACTTCTACTGTGTCCAGTTCCGCCAAGGCTTTTCGGACTTCGCTGAGGGTCCAGCCGGTCCACCATTTCAGGTCGGTGATCGGGGCCGGGCCGAAGGTGTACAGCCACTGACGGACCAGCTCGACGCGGGCCTCGGCGGCTGGGAGTGGTGAAAATCCTTCTGATAGCCAGGTTTCCACGGGCGCCCAGGTGTACTGGCTGCTGGTCCAGCTGCCGTTCGGGCGGCCGCGCACGATCCGGCCCTCGGCGCCGAGCACCACGAGCACCCAGGTGGTGATGCTGGTCGGTTTGGAATAGGACTTGCCGGGAGCGGTGTCGATCTGGGTGCGCAGGCGTGGCACGTCTTTGCTCAGCTGAGCGCCGGTCGCCGCGCCGCGGGACAGCAACGCCGCGTGGGTTTCTGATTCGACATCGGCCAGCCACGTTGCGATATCGCCGTCGATCACGCCGGCCTGCTCGATATAGCGGCCGTACGTACGGCGTTGCTTGTGGGCCAGCGCATCGCAGGTGGATGCCTGCAGCACCGGCAGCAGCTCGGTCGGCGCGACGAACATCGTGCGACGCATGGCGAGCATCCGAATCAGGGAACGGTCGTCGTACAACGCCTTCTCGACATCAGCCGGTGTCAGGTCCACGCCACGAGCGCCGACCGAAAGAAACACTGTCGCAGGGTCGGTGGCATGCAGGACCACCATCGAACGCGCGATGTCGACAGGGTCGGTCGAGCGGGCCGACGGCGCGAGACGATGCCTGACCGCCAGGCGGGCGCGACGCTGCGCGATATCGATCGAGAGCATGACCGGGATAGTAGGCGCGGGCACCGACAACCGGGCGCACCTCGAGGATCGATTACTGCGAAGGGGAGAGCCCACCGAGGAATGCGGCGGCCGCACGGTGTGAACCCAGCCGCACGAACGTGAGGTGCTGATACGCCGGATCCGATTGTGCGGCAAGGTAGCCGGATCGATTCTTCGCGTGGGTCGTCCACGCCCACATGATCACCGACCGTTGGGGATCGAGGGAGAGCATGTTCGCCAAGCGCTCGCGGTTGCCGTTCCAGAGCTCACGCCCGGTCAGGAACCGGCCCACGGTCCGGCGGACGATCTGGCGCATGACCAGCGACCGCGGCAGATCGAACCACGCCACCGTATCGGCGCGCTGCCACACGAGATCGCCGAGTTTGCCCCGATAGTTGCCGTCGACCACCCAGGCGTCCCCGGCGATCTGCTCGGCAACGGCGGCCTGGAAATCGGGCGCGGACATCGGAGTCCAGTTCGGTTGGTGATGGATCGCATCCAGTTCGATGTGTGGGATGTCGAGCTGGTGTGAGATCTGGCGGGCCAGCGTGGTCTTGCCGGATCCCGACGTTCCCATCAGAACAATTCGTCGCATCGCAGCCACGACAACATTATCCACCCCTTCGTAGTGTCCATTTTGTGCAGGCGGTGTGGTTGTCGGTTTCGCTCCCGGGGTGGGAATCTCGTTGCTATCGTCCGCTCATGAACGCAGCGCCACCGGTTGTTACTGCGGCTGAGCTGGGGGTGGATGACGAGGAGCGGCCTGCTCGGGTGCTCTCGGGGTTTACCGGGCGGCTGGTGGGGGTTGTTGCGCTCGGTCTGGCATTTTTGTCGGTGTGGCAGGTGTTTCGACCGTTGGCGCAGGGGAGTCAGTACTACCTGGTTGTTTTTCTGGCTGTCGCGTTGCCGTTGGTGTATTTGAGCTATCGGTCGTGGTGGGGGCCGCTGGACCGGGCTGACGGGCCTTCGGTGCTCGACTGGGTGTTGGCCGGGGTCACCCTGGTGGTGTGTTTGTATCCGGTGCTGCCGATTCGGATCGGTGACGCGGGTGGGGGATACGACGCGTTTCTCGACCGGCAGGGAATGCTGGCGCCGCTCGATGTGGTGATGGGTGGGTTGCTGCTGGTGCTCGTGCTCGAGGCGTGCAGGCGGACGACCGGGGTGATCTTGCCGATCGTGTGTCTGGTGTTTCTGGCGTACGGGTATTACGGCGGGCTGTTGCCGCAGGATTGGTCGATCGCCCACGCGGGGCTCGATGTCGATCAGATCGTCGACGCGCTGTACAACTCCGGCAGTGGGTTCTACGGCACTCCGTTGGATGTGGCAGCCAGTTACATCGTGTTGTTCACGCTGTACGGTGCGGTGCTCGAATTCTCCGGTGCCGCACGGTTCTTCGTCGAACTGTCCGTCTCGCTGTTCCGTCGCTCGCACAGTGCGGCGGGCCGTACGGCGGTGGCGTCGGGGTTTTTGCTCGGGACCGTTTCGGGGTCGGGGACCGCGACCGCGGTGAGTACCGGTGCGGTGACCTGGCCGATTCTGCGCAAGGCCGGATACCGGCCCGAGCAGGCGGGCGGGATGCTGGCCGCGGCCGGTGTCGGTGCGATTCTGTCGCCGCCGACGTTGGGTGTCGCGGCGTTCATCGTCGCCGAGTATCTCGATGTGTCGTATGTGACGGTGCTCGGGTGGGCGCTGATCCCGACGCTGCTGTATTACCTCGGGATTCTGCTGTCGGTCGAGATCGACGCGCGCCGCATCCACGCGGACGGGCGCGCACCGGCGGATCTGGCGGACGGGCCGCTGCCGACGCCGTGGTGGAAACTGCTGGGGCGCTTCGGGTATCACTTCTCGTCGCTGATCGTGATCGTTGTGCTGCTGTTGGTCGGGGTGAGTGCGACGCGAGCTGTCGTCTATGCGACCGTGCTGGCGCTGCTGCTGGCCATCCCGGATCGGATGCTGCGCGGATCCGACGAGGTGGATACCGGAGCCGCGACGGCCGCCATGGTGAAACGTGGTGCCGCACAGAATATCCGGGACGCAACGACGGCCGACCAGGCTCGCGACGATGCGCATACCCCAGCGGACGGCATGACCTCGACCAAGGAGGCGGCCACGCGGGACGGGCATCGCTGGACGCGAAAAACTGTGACGCAGTTCGCGATCGAGGCCTTGCGCGCACTCTCGCTCGGCATGCGTTCGGCACTGCCCGTGGTCGCGGTGTGTGCGGCAGCAGGTGTGATCACCGCGATGACCACCAAGACCGGACTCGGCGCGCAATTGGCCGCGCTGCTGGTCAAAGCCGGCTCCGCACTGTCGGATGATCCCGCGATCGTCCTGGCGACCACCGCTGTGCTGGCGGCGATCGCCTTGTCGCTGCTCGGTCTGGCGGTCCCGGTGACGGCGTCGTTCGTGATCGGCTGGGTGATCATCGGGCCCGCGCTGCTCGACCTGCACGTCGCCGCACCGGCCGCGGCCATGTTCGTCTTCTACTTCTCGGTGCTCTCGGAAGTGACCCCGCCGACCGCGCTGGCCGCCGTCGGTGCGGCGGCGGTGACCGGCGCGAAGGCGATGCCGACGATGTGGCACGCCCTGCGCTACGCCCTGCCTGCCTTCCTGGTGCCACTGATGTTCGTGCTCACCGACTCCGGGCAGCACCTGCTCGGGCGCGGCCCGTGGCTCGACGTGCTGTGGGTGAGCGCCGCCGCCTGCGTGGGTGTCGCGGCGCTGGCGGCGGCGACCGGCGGCTGGTTGTTCGGGATCGGCGCCATCGGACCGATCCCGCGCGGACTGGCCGCTGCGGCAGGCCTGACACTGCTGTACCCGAATCCGATCGCCACCGGGATCGGGCTCGGGTTGCTGGTCGTCGCCGCGGTGGCGGGGCTCGTCGATCGCACGCGGCGAACAGCCACGGACACACCGTAATTCACATCGAACCGGCGGCATCGCCGTCGACGAGAGGGGACCTGATGGTCAGAAGTATTGTCGCCGTGGTCGCGGCCGCGGCATTGCTCACCGGCTGTGGTGGCCGCCAGGACACCCCGACGGCCGACGCGGGCGGTGAGGTGACCTGTGAAGTGAAGCAGGACACCAGGATCGGTATCGCCACCGGCAACGCCACCGGTGTGTACTTCGCGCTCGGCAACGCCTACGCCGAACAGATCTCGACCGCCACCAACGGCACCGTCAAGGCCACCGCGGCCGAAACCGGCGCCTCGGTGCAGAACATCCAGCAGGTCGTCGGCGGCACCTACCAGGTCGGCTTCTCCCTCGCCGACTCCGCGGCCGACGCGGTCGCGGGCAAGGGCAGCTTCACCACCGCACAGCCGATCCGCGCGCTGGCCCGGCTCTACGACAACTACACCCAGGTCATCGTGCGCACCGACGCGGGCATCAACTCGCTGGCCGACCTGCGCGGCAAACGGGTCTCCACCGGCTCGCCCAAATCGGGCACCGAGGTGATCGCCCAGCGTGTGCTGCAGGCCGCCGGTCTCAACCCCGACAGTGACGTGTCCGCCCAGCGCCTTGACCTGACCAAGACCGTCGACGGCCTCAAGGACGGATCCATCGACGCCATGTTCTGGTCCGGTGGCCTGCCGACACCCGGCATCACCGACCTGTTCACCACAGCCAAGGACAAGGTGCGCTTCCTCGATATCACCGGAGTGCTGCCGAAACTGAAGGAGATCAACCCGGTCTACGAGACGGGCTCGATCCCCGCCGCCACCTACGGCCTGTCCGCCGATACCCCGACCATCGTGGTGCCCAACCTGCTCGTTGTCCGCGACGACCTCGACGCGAACCTTGCCTGCGTGCTGACCAAGACGCTGCTGGATCGCAAACCCCAACTGGAACAGGCGAACCCAGCCGCCAAGGGGATCAACGCCGACACCGCGAGCAAGACGGCGCCGGTGCAGTTGCACCGCGGGTCCGAGGTCGCGCTGCGCTGACGAACCGGCGTAATCGTACAAAACGCGGCTCGAAAATCAGATATCTGAATGAACGGCCGCGAATTGTACGATTACGCCGGGCCGAGTCCAGGGGAACAAACGTTCACCGGACCGTGGTTGTGCGAAAGACAACCAACGGAACGGGGACGCGATGACCGACGATCACGGCTGGCAGGGTGACGACCTCGATCTGGACGCCTACCTGGCCCGGATCGGCTACGACGGACCGCGCACCGCCTCGGTCGAAACCCTGCGCGCCCTGGTACGCGCCCACACCACCACCATCCCGTTCGAGAATCTCGAGATCATCCTCGGACGCGGCATCCCCCTTGACCTCGCTTCGCTGCAGGACAAGATGATCCGGCAGCGGCGCGGTGGGTACTGCTTCGAGAACGCCGCGCTCTTCGCCGCCGCGCTGGAGCGGCTCGGGTTCGGTGTCTCGGGACTCAGCGGCCGGGTCACCTACGGGTGGCCGACACCGGAGCGCTGCGACCCGCCACCCACGCCCTGCTGCGCGTGACCACTCCCGACGACGACCGCGTGTGGATCTGCGATGTCGGGTTCGGCTTCGGACCTCTCGAACCGTACGAATTGGTCGACAGCGCAGGCGAATTCGCCCTCGGTGAGTGGCGCTACCGGCTCGAACGTCGGGCCGACCAGTGGGTGATGTTCCAGTTCGGCCGCGACGGCTGGATCGACCGCTACACCTTCACCGAGAACCCGCAGTTCCGCATCGACTACGCGGTCGGCAACCACTTCGTGTCGACCTCACCGCGCTCGCCGTTCACCACCCGGCCCTTCCTCCAGCGCTTCCTGCCCGAGGTCCACTACGTGCTCGACGACCTGACGCTCATCACGGAATACCCGGACGGCACCGGCACTTCGCGTGATCTCGACCCCACCGAGCTCACCAAGATTCTGGGCGAAACCTTCGACATCGACCTCACCGAAACCGACGCCGCCACCCTCGCGACCACCCCCTGGCGACGCGGATAGCACCCCGCCCGCGCGGCACGGCGGTTTGCTTCCTGGATGGCGCTACGGCAAATTGATGGTTACTTGCCGGGAAACAATTCCTTTGTGGGGGCCGATTCTGTGGGTTCGATGGTGCCGAATGTCCGTAGTGCGTCGCGGGTCGATGGCGGTATGGCGGTCGGCGGCACCGTCGCACGACGACAGGATCTGGACGGCCTACGCGGGGTAGCGATCGCGCTCGTGGTGGCGTTCCACGTGTGGGCCGGGCGCGTATCCGGCGGTGTCGATGTCTTTCTGGTGCTGTCGGGGTTCTTCTTCACCGGCGCGGTGGTGCGCGCAGTGGAGCGGGCCGGTGGCGTTTCGGCGGGGGAGACCGCGCGCCGGACCGCGCGCCGACTGATGCCGTCGCTGGTGGTGGTGTTAGCGGCGGTTCTGCTCGCCACCGTGTTCTTGCGGCCGTACACCCAGCTGGGCGAGGCCACCGTGCAGACCTTGGCCTCGATGTTCTACAGCCAGAACTGGTACCTGGCGACCGCCGAACTCGACTACCTCTCGCCCGATCCGTCGGTGAGTCCGCTGCAGCACCTGTGGTCGATGTCGGTGCAGGGGCAGTTCTACCTGGCGATCTTCGCGCTCCTCGCGGGATGGGCCTGGTTGCGCCGACGCGGTGCGGCCGGGCGGGCCGCCCTGGTGATCGTGCTGGTCGGGCTCGGGTCGCTGTCGTTCTGGTACGCGGCGTCGGGGACCACACAGCACCAGGCGTGGACCTATTACGACAGTTTCGCGCGCGGCTGGGAACTGCTGGCCGGTGCGATTCTGGCCGTGGCGGCACCCTGGTTGCGGATGCCGAACCGGCTGCGTGGGCTCGCGGCGGCGATCGGGCTCGCCATGGTGGTCTCGTGCGGGCCGCTGTTCGACGGCGCGCATCAGTTCCCCGGCGTCGCGGCGCTGTGGCCGGTGCTCGCGGCCTGCCTGGTGATCGCGTCGGGGTTCGGCGCGACCGCGCGGGCGTGGCCGAACCGGGTGCTGGCCGGTCGGTTCTGCACCGAACTCGGCGCGATCGCCTACCCGCTGTACCTGTGGCACTGGCCGATCCTCATCTTCTATCTCGGTGAGACCGGGCGGGCCGAGGCCGGGGTCGTCGACGGGCTGGTGGTGATCGGCGCCTCGCTGGTGCTGGCCTACGCGACGACCCGGCTGATCGAGACGCCGCTGCGGATGCCCCCGCGCGGTCAGCGGGCCGACAACCGCAAGCCGACCGGCGCGCTGGTCACCGCGATGGCCGTGGCGGTGTTGATCGCCTCGGTGGGTTGGCAGGTGGTGCTGGTGGCGAACCCGGCCGTGCCGCCGCAGGCGCTGGACGCCCAGCGCTACCCGGGCGCCCAGGCGCTGCTGTCCGGTGCCGAGTACTCGCCGGAACCCATGCGCCCCACCGTCTTCGAAGGCCAGGCCGACACACCGTCGCCGACCACCGACGGCTGCATCACGCCCGACCGGGAGGTTCGCGTCTGCACCTACGGCGACCCCACGGCCGACCGCTCGATCGCGCTGGTCGGCGGCTCACACTCCGAGCACTGGCTGCCCGCGCTGGAAGTGCTCGGCGTCGAACACGGGTTCCGGGTGATCTCCTATCTCAAAGAGGGCTGCCCGGTGGTCCTCGCCGACGAGCCGTCCTACGCGGAGTGGCCGTTCCCCGAATGCCACGAGTGGTCCGTCGAGGTGCTCGACCGGCTGTCCGCCGAACCGCCGAACTGGGTGCTGACGCTGTCCACCCGCTACCGCATGAACGGCGTCGGCGACGAGGTGCCCGCCGAATACCTCGAGGTGTGGACGGCCATGCAGGATCGCGGATTCAACGTGCTCGCACTGCGGGATACCCCACGATTGCGCCGCGACGGCGTGCTCTACCGCGCCACCGATTGCCTGGCCTACCGCGGCGACCCCGACAGCTGCGGGCTCGACCGCGCCGAAGTCCTCGACCCGCACGATCCCGCCCAGGAACCGGCCGCCGGCTACCCGAACGTCCATCCGATCGATCTGTCCGACGCGGTGTGCCGACCGCAGCGCTGCCGGGTGGTGGAGGGCAATGTGCTCATCTATCGCGACGAACACCACCTGACCGCCAGTTACGCCCGCTCGCTCGCCCCCGAACTCGGCCGTCAGATCGGGGCGATCACGGGCTGGTGGTAGCCAGGCGGACTCCTCACCGCCGCAACAACAACCCCACCGGCACCACAGATCGGGCTACTCTCGGATCCGTGCGCATCCCACGGAAGGCATCGGTCCTGCTCGTCGCGCTCGCTGCGTTTCCCGTCGCCTGCTCGTCCGGGCCGGACCAACCCGAGACCGTTGTCGAGTCCTTCGCCGCCGCGCTGACCAGCGGAGACGCTGCCGCCGCCGCGGCATTGACCGACGCACCAGAGCAAGCGCGCCCGGTCCTGACCGCGCTGTTCGACAACCTCGGCCGCAACGACACGGTCCGGCTGACCTCGACCGACGGCAAGTCCTTCACGCTGGAATCCACCTGGAAGTTCGGCCCCGACGGGCGCAACGCGTGGACCTATTCGAGTGCCGGAACCACTACCGGCGCCGACGAGTGGAAGATCGCCTGGCAGCCGACCACGGTCGCGCCCGGTCTCGATCTCGGCCCGCTCAGCTACAGCCCGGTCGAAGCGAAACCGGCACGCGTCCTCGACGCCACGGGCGGTGACCTGATGACCCAGCAGGTGGTGACGCTGGTGAACGTCGCACCCGATGCGGACCTGGCCGCCACCGCGGCGCTGCTCGCGCCGCAGGGCGTCACCGAGGCCGGCTTGCAGGCGGATCTCGCTGCGGCACAGGGCAAACCGATTACCGCCGTCGCGCTGCGCGAGGCCGACATCGCGCCGGTGCAACAGGCATTGACGGGTGTGCGCGGGGTGACGCTCGCGCCGCAGACCCGGCTGCTCACCGTCGACAAAACCCTGGCAGGCCCCACGATCGGCGGCCTGGCCGAGATCTGGCAGGAACAGGCCGACACCGCCGCGGGCTGGGCGATCCGCGCGCAGACCGCCACGGGCACCCAGCGCATCGCCGGACCCGACGCGAAGCCCACCGCAGACATCGCCAGCACCCTCGACATCGACCTGCAGCACGCCGCCGAGGACGCACTGACCCCGATCGCCACCCCGGCCGCCATCGTCGCGCTGCGCCCCTCGACGGGCGAGGTCCTCGCGGTGGCGCAGAACGCGCCCGCCGACGCCCAGGGCCCGATCGCGCTCACCGGGCTCTACCCGCCGGGGTCCACGTTCAAGACCGTCACGGTCTCGGCCGCGCTGCAAGCGGGCGGCCTCACCCCCGACACGGTGCTGCCGTGCCCCGGTCGCGCCACCATCGAGGGACGAACGATTCCCAACGACAACGGCTTCGACCTGGGTATGGTGCCTCTGCACACCGCGTTCGCACGCTCGTGCAACACCACGATGGCCGAACTGGGAGTGAAATTGCCTGCCGACGGACTCACCGCGGCCGCCCGACAACTCGGTCTCGGGGTCGACTATGTGACACCCGGCTTGACGACTGTCACCGGGAAGGTTCCACCCGCCGAAACCCCGGCGCAACGGGTCGAATCGAGCATCGGGCAGGGCACGGTGACCGCCTCGCCGTTCGGTATGGCGCTCGTCGCGGCCTCTCTCGCGCACGGTTCCGCGCCCCCGCCGAGCATTATTCGCGGGCGCCCCGGCGCTCCGGATCGGACGTCGACGCCGGTGCCCCCAGCGGTGACGTCGCAGATAGAGGCCATGATGGGGGAGACGGTGAGCGCCGGTACCGCCACGGCGCTGCGTGACATCCCCGGCCTGCTCGGCAAGACCGGCACCGCCGAGTACCTCGACGACACCCACGCGCACGGCTGGTTCGTCGGAATCAAAGACGATCTGGCGTTCGCGGTGTTCGTTTCCGACGCCGGAAGCTCCGGACCGGCGGTCGAGGCAGCGCGACGGTTGCTGCGTGTGACACCATGAGTCATCTTTCCCTCCGCAGGCGAGCAATCCCCCCGCTGCCGCACGCGGTCATCACCCAGCCAGCTACACTCGTCGGCGGACCATATCCATGGTCAATACGCGGGATGTCACAATTTCGAGAAGGTTCGGAGTAGGCGCCATCGATACCGGTCAGAAGATCGCGGAGCATTACCGCCTGGTCGAGCGTATTGGTAGCGGCGGCACAGGCGTTGTATGGCGTGCTGTCGACGAACGCCTCCAACGCTCCGTGGCAGTGAAGCAGATCCACATCAAACCCAGCTTGCCCGAGGGCGAGCGGGATGTGTTGCGCCAGCGCGCGATTCGGGAAGCCCGCAACGCGGCACGCTTCCAGCATCCCAATGCCATCGTGGTCTTCGACATCACCGAGCACAACGGTGATCCGTGCCTGGTGATGGAGTACCTCAAGTCGGTCAGCCTCGCGGGAGAGCTGGGTCAGAAGGGCCCGCTGCCGCTGCTGGAGGTGGCCCGCATCGGTGAGAAGGTCGCCTCCTCGCTGATCGCCGCCCACCAGGCGGGCTTGGTGCACCGCGACGTGAAACCGGGCAATATCCTGCTCGGTGACCACGGTGAGGTGAAAATCACCGACTTCGGCATCTCCCGTGCCGCCGGTGACGTGACCCTCACCGAAACCGGGCTGATCTGCGGCACCGCCGCCTATCTGGCACCCGAGGTGGCGCGTGGCTCCGACCCGACCCCCGCCGCCGACGTATTCGCCCTCGGCGCAACGCTTTTCCACGCGCTGGAAGGCGAACCGCCCTACGGCGCCAACGCCAACCCGCTTGCCGTGCTCTACGCCGCCGCCAACGGGCAGGTGCGCGAGCCGCACAACGCGGGCCCGGCCACCGATTTCCTGCTCGACCTGCTCAGCCCGGACCCCCTCGATCGTCCGACGATGACCGAGGCCCGCGACGCGCTGGCGCATTTCGCCGAGGACGACAACGCGGTCCCCGCCGGATTCGTGCCTGCCAGTGAGGCTTTCGGCCGTCGCAATTCCGCGGCGACCACCCAGGTGATCCGGCAGTCGGGGCGTCGCGCCTCGCACGCCGGAGCGTCCACGGCGACGACCCGGCAGATCCGGTCGAACCCGCGCCCCCAGCAGGTCCGTCAGGACACCGCCGCGCATCCGCGCACCCAGGCCCAGCCCGCGCCCGTGCATCGCAAGCAGGCAGGCAAGGGGCGCGCGGTACTGATCGGGTCCGGTGTGGGTGCGGTTGTCGCGGCGGTCGCCGTCGCGATCAGCGCGTTCAGCGGTTCGGACTCGGATTCACCGCAGGTGCAGGCGGGTCCGCCGACCTCGATTCAGGCTTCGGCGACCCCCAAGCCCAGTGCGGCGCTTCCCCCGCTCGGACAGGCCAGCAACGTCGGCACCGTCGATATCGGTTCGGCCGGTCTGCTCGTCGAGAACTTCTACAGCAATCCGGCGGGCTCCTGGTCGCTGCTCACCCCGGCCGCGCAGAAGGTCTACGGCAGTGAGGCCGATTTCCGCGCGTACTGGAACGACCGCACTGTCCAGAGCTTCGCCAGCATCATGGCCGTGAGCGGTAACAATGCCGACGGATCCACGGACATGCGCCTGGCCAGCATCACGGTCGACGGCACCACCAAGGCGCTGGTCATGCGCGTGGTGAACGCCGGCGGTTCCCTGCGCATCGACGACGACACCCGCGTTCAGTAGCAGCCGGGCGAGCCGATCAGTGGCTCGCCCGTGCTGTCTCGGCGGACCGTTCGGTCTGGTCGCGCGGGACGTGCTGGAAAAGCGATGGCGGGCGGGCATTAGGCTGGTGGCTGACCTTCAGGCCCAGCACAGAACAGGACCGTAACCCGATATGACTTCCCGCATCGAGCTCGCCCGCGTCGATCTGCGCGGTCGTACTCCCTCCGCTGCCGAGCTGCGCACCGCGCTGCCGCGTGGAGGGGTCGACGTGGACTCGGTGCTGCATCATGTGCGGCCGGTCGTCGAGGACATTCGCGATCGGGGTGCTGAGGCCGCGCTGGATTACAGCGAGAAGTTCGACGGGGTGCGGCCCGCTGTGGTGCGGGTGCCTGCCGCCGAGCTGGCCAAGGCTCTCTCAGAATTGGATCCGGCTGTCCGGGCTGCCCTGGAAGTCGCGATCGAGCGGACCCGGAAGGTGCACGCTGATCAGCGGCGCACCGACACGGTGACCGAGGTCGTGCCCGGTGGGACGGTGACCGAGAAGTGGCTGCCGGTGGAGCGGGTCGGGCTGTATGTGCCCGGCGGTAATGCGGTGTACCCGTCGTCTGTGGTGATGAATGTGGTCCCCGCGCAGGCTGCGGGGGTCGAGTCGCTGGTGGTGGCTTCGCCGCCGCAGGCGCAGTTCGGTGGGCTGCCGCACCCGACGATCTTGGCTGCGGCCGCGATGCTGGGTGTCGACGAGGTGTGGGCTGTCGGTGGGGCGCAGGCGGTGGCTTTGCTGTCCTACGGCGGGACCGATACCGATGGTGGGGCGCTCGAGCCGGTCGATCTCATCACCGGGCCGGGCAATATCTACGTCACCGCGGCCAAGCGGCTGTGCCGTGGGCTGGTCGGCATCGATGCCGAGGCGGGGCCGACCGAGATCGCGGTGCTTGCCGATGAGACGGCCGATCCGGTGCACGTGGCCGCTGATCTGATCAGCCAGGCCGAGCACGATGTGCTGGCCGCGAGTGTGCTGGTGACTGATTCTCCCGCGCTGGCCGATGCGGTCGATACCGCGGTGAATGCGCAACTGGCGGTGGTGAAGCACAACGATCGGGTGCGAGAAGCCTTGTCGGGCAAGCAGTCCGGGATCGTGCTCGTCGACGACATCGCGCAGGGTCTGCTCGTTGTCAACGCCTACGCCGCCGAGCACCTCGAGATTCAGACCGTCGACGCGGCTGCGGTGGCGGGTCGGGTGCGCAGTGCCGGCGCGATCTTCGTCGGGCCGTGGGCTCCGGTCAGTCTCGGCGACTACTGCGCGGGCTCCAATCACGTGCTGCCGACCGCTGGTTGTGCGCGGCACTCCTCGGGGCTGAGCGTGCAGACGTTCCTGCGTGGCATCCACATCGTGGAGTACACCGAAGCGGCGTTGAAGGATGTCGCCGGACATGTTGTGGCCCTTGCCAATGCGGAGGATCTGCCCGCGCATGGTCAGGCTGTGCAGGCCCGATTCGAGGCACTGTCGTGAGCGAGCGTAGCGAGCGAATCATGTGCCAGCGCGCGGTGCGCATGCCGCAGCTGAGCGCCAGCGAGGCGGAGGCATGAGCACTCCGACCGTGCCCGGTGCTTCGGCGACGCTGGATCAGCTGCCGCTGCGCGATAACCTGCGGGGCAAATCTCCTTATGGCGCACCGCAATTGACGGTGCCGGTGCAGCTCAACACCAACGAGAACCCGCACCCGCCGAGCAAGGCGCTGATCGACGATGTCGCGGAATCTGTGCGGGCGGCAGCGGCTGATCTGCACCGGTACCCGGATCGGGACGCGGTGTCTCTGCGTGCGGACCTCGCGGAATACCTGACTCGTCAGACCGGCGTCGCTGTCGATACCGCCAATGTGTGGGCGGCCAACGGGTCCAACGAGATTCTGCAGCAGCTTTTGCAGGCTTTCGGTGGGCCCGGCCGTAGCGCATTGGGTTTCGTGCCGTCGTACTCGATGCACCCGATCATCTCCGAGGGCATCGATACCGAGTGGGTCGAGGCGCAGCGCAGCGGTGATTTCTCGCTCGACATCGACTATGCCGTAGCGCAGATTGTCGAACGTCGGCCCGATGTGGTGTTCGTGACGAGTCCGAACAACCCGACCGGACACAGCATTCCGATCGACGAGCTCGAGCGGATCCTCGATGTCGCGCCCGGGATCGTTGTCGTGGACGAAGCCTATGGTGAGTTCTCGGCGGCACCCAGCGCGATCACGCTGATCGACCGGTTCCCGACCAAGCTCGTCGTCACCCGGACCATGAGCAAGGCATTCGCCTTCGCGGGTGGGCGCCTGGGTTACCTGGCTGCCTCGCCCGCGGTGATCGACGCGATTCTGCTGGTGCGGTTGCCGTATCACCTGTCGGTGGTCACCCAGGCCGCCGCACGCGCGGCACTGCGGCACGCTGACGAAACCCTCGGCAGCGTCGCGGCATTGGCGGCTCAGCGCGATCGGGTCGCCGCTGCTTTGGTCTCGCTCGGCTTCGACGTGATTCCCAGCGACGCCAACTTCGTGCTGTTCGGCCGGTTCACCGACGCCGGGCAGACCTGGCAGCACTACCTCGACGCGGGCGTGCTGATCCGCGACGTCGGCATCCCCGGCTACCTGCGCGCCACCATCGGCCTGGCTGCCGAGAACGACGAATTCCTGCGTGTGAGCGGCGATATCGCGGGCACCGACCTTACTCACTGAATCCACCTGTGGAGGAGCACATCATGAGCAGAACAGCGCGGGTGGAACGCGTCACCAAGGAATCCTCGATCCTGGTGGAGCTGAACCTCGACGGCACCGGGAAGACCGAGATCTCCACCGGTGTGCCGTTCTACGACCACATGCTGACCGCCCTCGGCGCGCACGCCGGGTTCGACCTGGTCGTGCGGGCCGAAGGTGACATCGAGATCGAAGCGCACCACACGGTCGAGGACACCGCGATCGTGATCGGCCAGGCCTTGGGCGAGGCGCTGGGCGACAAGAAGGGCATCCGCCGCTTCGGTGACGCCTTCATCCCGATGGACGAGACCCTCGCCCACGCCGCCGTCGACGTGTCCGGTCGGCCGTACTGCGTGTTCACCGGCGAGCCGGAACACCTGGTGCACACCATCATTCCGAGTGCGGGCCCCGGCGCCTCGTACTCGACTGTGCTCAACAAGCACGTGTTCGAGTCGATCGCGCAGAACGCCCGCATCGCGTTGCATGTGCGGGTGCTCTACGGGCGCGATCAGCACCACATCACCGAGGCCGAATTCAAGGCTGTCGCACGGGCTTTGCGTGCCGCCGTCGAGATCGACCCGCGGGTCCGCGGTGTGCCGTCCACGAAGGGTGTGCTGTGAAAACCGTTGTGCTGCTGGACTATGGCTCCGGCAACCTGCATTCGGCCGAACGTGCGCTGGTGCGGGCGGGTGCGCAGGTGGAGGTCACCGCCGATCCCACCGCCGCGTTGGCCGCCGATGGACTCGTCGTCCCCGGTGTCGGTGCGTACGCGGCGTGTATGGCCGGGCTGCTCGAGGTGCGCGGTGACCGGATCATCGGTCAGCGTCTCGCCGGTGGGCGTCCGGTGCTCGGCATCTGCGTCGGCATGCAGATCATGTTCGACCGTGGGGTCGAGTTCGGTGTGGAGACCGAAGGGTGCGGTGAATGGCCGGGCGTCGTCGCCGGACTCGACGCGCCCGTCCTGCCGCACATGGGTTGGAACACGGTGAAGGCTCCCGCCGACAGCACCTTGTTCGCCGGCATGGACGCCGACACGCGCTTCTACTTCGTCCACTCCTACGCCGCCCAGCAGTGGGAGCTCCCCGAGAACGAGCACATCGCGCCGCCGAAACTCACCTGGGCCGAGCACGGTGTGCCGTTCCTCGCTGCCGTCGAGAACGGGCCGTTGTCGGCTACCCAGTTCCACCCGGAGAAGTCCGGTGACGCGGGTGCGCAGCTGCTGCGGAACTGGATCGGGTCGCTGTAGTTCAGGCGGTGCGCGGGTCGTCGGCCGTCGACTCGACGGTCTCGCCCGGGGTGTAGAACATCTCCACGACATTGTCGATGTCGAGATGTCGATGCCAGTGGCCCTTGGGCACGATGGCGAATTGTCCTGCGGTGAGCGGGATTCGGTGACGGTCGGTGTCGGTGAGGATCTCGACCGTCACGCTGCCTTTCAGGACCATCAGCAACTCGTCGGTGTCGGGGTGCAGTTCCCAGTCCGAGGACTCGAGTTCGTCGCCGAAGTACATGCAGAACGCGCCGTCGTTGAATGTGGCGAGTTCGCGGAAGTCGAACGGATCGAGATTCGCCGCGAGGGCGATGGGGTCGTGGTTAAGCATGGTTGGTTCCTTCTTCGGTCATGGCGCGGGCCGGGTCGTCGGCGAGGAAGTCACGGACCAGCGCTGCGCAACGGGACGCATCGTCGAACCAAGGGGCGTGGCCGCCCGCAACGGTGACCAGGTGCGCGCCGGGGATCTTCGCTATGGAAGGTCGTGCCTGGTCGGGTGCGCACATGACGTCGTTTTCGCCCCAGACGAACAGCGGCGCGGTGGTGATCCGGGCGAGTTCGTTGTCGGTGAGGATGTTCTCGGGGCGTGCGGTCGCGCCGTCGATCAGGCGGCGCAGCAGGGCCCGGTAGGACGCGGCTTGCCCTGGAAGGCGTAGGGGTAGGCGGTGCAGGTCGAGCATGTCGGCCGACATCGCGCGTGCCGCGTTCGCGCCGATGGCCTCGGTGAGGGCGAAACGAGCGATGAACGGTGGGGACGGTAGTTGCATCAGGCTCTGTTCGAGTCGGCCCCGGATCGGGGAGGTCAGGGATTCGAACTCGGCGATGACGCGGGTGCCGGGCAAGGCGGTGGCGGGTGTCGCGACGATCGCCGCTCGCGAAACTCGGTCGGGGGCATCGAGCATGGTCCAGAGGGAGAACAGGCCGCCAAGGGAGCTGCCGACGAAGGCGGCCTGTTCTATGCCGAGCGCGTCGAGAGTTCCGGTGACCACGTCGACCGCCAGTTCGCGGACCGGTCGACCCTGCCAGGTGTAGGGCGGGGCGAGACTGTGGCCGGGCAGGTCGATCAGAATGTGGCGGAAGCCGGGTAGGCCGGCGATCAGGGGTGCCATGCCCATGGCGGGTGCCGAGATGCCGTTCATGTGGATCAGCGGTTCACCCTCGCCGGTGGTCAGGACACGAACCGCGGGGTTGCTTTGTGCCAGTGGGTGTTCGGTGATCGTCAGTCCGTAGGTGGCGGCGACACGCTGTTCGGCGGCGCGAATCCGTTGCTCGAGTCTCATGCAACTACTGTCCGGCTCGCGGCGGGCGGCGTCTTGGACGAATGTTCGCCGATCAGATCGTCGTTAGTGCGCCAGGGGTGATTCCGGCGAAGGCCGACATGTCGCGGTGGAGGTGAGATTGATCCGAATAACCGCATGCCGCAGCGACTTCGGCGGGGGATCGGCCCGCCGCCAGCAGGTCGAATGCGCGGCGGAACCGCACCACCATCGCCGCACGCTTGGGCGTCACGCCGACCTGCGCGGTGAACCTCGACCACACGCGTTGCCGACTCCACCCGGTCAGCTCGGCCAGCTCCCTGACCTGCACGGCCCCCTTGTCCGCGACGATCCGCTCCCAGCACGCGACGACTTCGGAATCAGCTGTCCTGGTTGTTTCCCTGGCGGCGAGAAACTTCGTGGTCACCGCGAATCGTTCTGCCCACGTTGCGGTTTCGGACAACTGCTCACGCAACAGTGCTGCCCCCGAACCCCAGATATCCGCTAGCCCGGCCACCGTGCCGTCCAGGTCGGCCGGACCGACACCGAGCAGGCGGTAGGCGGCGATCGGCGACATCCGCAACTCGACGCACTCGACGCGCTCGGCACGGACATGACGAATACCGGGGACGAGACCAGCGACCAACCCATCGAATACAGGCTGGTCAGGGCCTTCCACGGTCAACGGGCTGTTCCCGAACTGGATCACCACAGTGACCTCCGGCCGAGCGAAAATCCGCATATCGCACCCCACGGACCCCCGATCACGAAACCCGTCCATCGAGACGCCAGCCATCGTCATCGCTGTCGACCTCGCCAGGTCCCAGCCGCCATCCAACTCCCGTTCGGACATGATCGGCCGCACATACCGAGCGTACGAGCGAAGTTGCGGGCCTGGCAACAAGCCCCAGCCGCCGAAATTCCGTATCCTCCTACCGTATGGTGATACGGTAAGAGGATGACGATAGCTGCAGAGGGATCGCGTCGCCGTCGTGCTGGTGGTGAAAGGCGGCAGCGCGTGCTCGACACCGTGGTCGACATTGTCGTTGCGCGCGGGTTCGCGAATACCAGGTTCAGCGATGTCTCCGAGGCGAGCGGCGTCGCCGTGAGCACCCTGCAGGGTTACTTCGGTTCTCGTGAGGACATGCTGGTCGAGGCATTGCGTCGATCGACAGCCCTGGAAGTAGCGGAGATGGAATCGATGACCGCGGGCCTGGACAACGATCCATGGGCACGGTTGGTGGCGTTGACCGAGCGTGGGCTCGGCACTCCGGTGCCGGTCTGGCGGATGCTGATGGAGTTCTGGACGGCGGCGGCACACGACGACGAGCTGCGCGAGCATGCCGCCGGGCTGGCCGCGCTCTATCGACGGCCATTCGACGAAGCGGTCGCCGACGGCATCGCCGGTGGCATGTTCCACTGCCGCAGAAGCGCCACCGCGATAGTCGACGTTGCAGTCGGTGCGATGGACGGACTGTTGTACCCGCGTGTGCTCGGGCACATGCGTACGGAGCCGCAGGAGTACACGGAAGTGGTGTTGGACCAGCTCGCGGCTTGTCTTGGGGTGACCCGTTGACGATCTTGGTCACCGGCGCCACGGGCAAGGTCGGCCGCCACGTCCTCGCCCAACTGACCGAGTCGGGATACCCGACGCGGGCAGCATCGCGGCGGGCGCCTATCGGGTTCGACTGGACCGAACCCGACACGTGGGGGCGAGCGCTCGCCGGTGTCGAAAAGATCTTCACGGTCGTACCCGGCGGGGACGACGGACATCGATCCGTGCGCGGGCTCGGTGCACGCACCTGCGCTTTCCTGGATATGGCACAGGACGCCGGTGTCACCACCGTGGTGCTGATGACAGCGATGGGAATGCAGTACGCGCCGACATCCGTCGAACAGCGCGCCGTGGAACTCCACCTGCAGAACACCGATATGCGGTGGACGATCCTGCGACCCAACTGGTTCTTCCAGAACCTCACCGAGGGTCCGCTCCGCGACTTGGCGACTGCGGGAGACGGTGTGCTGCGGCTGCCCACCGGCGGCGCGAGGGTGAGTTTCATCGACGCCGAAGATATTGCGGCATGCGCTGTTACGGCCCTCGTCGGTGACCACAGTGCGCGCGAGTTCGACCTGACCGGCGCCGAAGCGTTGACGTTCTCCGAAGTCGCCGCGCTCACTGCCCGATCGCGAATCCCCCTCTCCGGCTACGAGGATTCGACTGTCCAGCAGTTTCACGCTCTCGCCTCGCGATTGGGCTGGCACCGCGAATACATCACCACCCTCGCCGGGCTGTTCGACGCCATCGCCTCCGGCGCCAACGCACCTGTTGTCCCGGACGCTTCCGACCTCCTGGGCCGACCGACCCGGCGACTGTCGCAGTTCGTCGCGGAAGCCACGCCATGATCCGCGCGCGGCAAATCGTTGAGCAAGTCGCGTGAGGTCAGTCGACCCAGTCGAGGAGTGGGGTGGTGTCGGCGGTGATATTGATCGGGTCAGGCAGGGGCACGGCGCGGCCGAAGGCGTATCGGCGGGTCTCCTGGTAGCGCCCGCCGTCCGGCTCGCTGTACAGGACGATTTCGGCGGTGTCCCGGTCGACGAGTAGATAGAGCGGGATGCCGGCCTCGGCATATGCCGTCGGCTTTTCCACCCGGTCTCGTTTGTTGGTGTCTGAATCGTGGGAGGTGACCTTGACGGCCATCACGGTGTCACGCGAGGGCGCCCACTCGCCGTGTCCGACGAAGGCGTCCAGCGGCGCGACCACCCCGTCCGGGCGGGCGCGGCTGTCACGGTATCCGTTGATCTTCAATCCCTGGCCCTGGTGCAGGAACAGGCCGGGAGCCAACGGCATGAGAAGCAGCAACAACCAGTTGATGATGCGGTTGTGATCACCGTCCGGCACGGTCTTGAACCCCAGCTTTCCGTCGATGTACTCGAGCTGCAGAGCATCTGTGGTTCGTGCGACCGCCGCGGCGATCGCTTCGAAATCCGTAGTGGTGACTGGATCGTGGTGTACCGCCGTCATCATCCACCTCCTGATTCGTAACACTACCTGGGCTGATGCTCGGGCGGACCCGGGATAAAACCAGCTCGGCGACAAGTCGGAGGTGAACGTGATCTGCGGGACGTGCAGGGTCAATTACTGCCGAAGCTGGCTTGATCGGCGGCTTCGGTGCCTGCGGTCCAGCCTTCGGCGCTGCGGATGGTGATGCCTCGGGAGCGGACGGTGGGGAAGTAGGTGTCGAAGGCTTTGTCCACTCGTTGTTGGTGGGAGGCGAGGACCGGGAGTAGTTGGGTGGGGGCGTCGGCGATGGTGGCTTCGGCGGCTTTGGTGAGGAGTTCGCCGATTCTGGTGGCGTAGGCGGTGAGGAAGGCTTTGCGGTAGTGGCGGGTGCGGGATTCTTCGGTGGTTGCGTTGTCGATCATCGCGCGGGTGGCTTGGACCAGAAGTGACGTGGACAGGATTTCTACCGCGTCGAGGTCGGCGTCGTCGCCGACAACGGTGACGAAACCCCACTCGGCTACGAAGATCGCGCGGGCGCGGTTGGCTCGGGTGACCATGTCGATCAGGAGGGCTTTGGCGTCGGTGTAGGGGGTTTCGAGCCAGATTCTGCGGGCTGCGGGGAGGTCGGGGTCGGTGTGCTGGGTGTGGAGCAGGGCGCGGTCGATGGCGTATTTGGTCATGAGTTCCTGTGCCTTCGCGGAGAGGGTTTCCGCTTCTTCGGCGAAAGAGGTGGACTCGGCTTTGGCCAGCAGGCCGCGGACTCGGCCGAGGGTTTTCTCGTCGACGTGGTGGTGGGTGGTGTGACGGCGGGTGCCGGGAAGTGGGGCGATCTGCTCGAGTTTCGGGAGTTGGATCAGCAGGGCGAAGGCGCTCAGGGCTGCGGTGAGAGCCTCTTCGGGGGTGAGTAGGGCCCGGTCGGCCCACTGGTCGAGGTGGGGGTGCGCGGGTGTCCACCACACGGCGGCGGCCAGTTCGGTCAGTTGTGACTGCCAGATCTCGTCGACGGATTCGGCGGGGAAATCGGCGCGGTGCTCGGCCATCAGGTCGGTCAGGTACGCGGTGGCGAACTCGTCGACCCGCCTGCGCGCGGCCTCGTGGATGTCGGTGGGGAGCCAGCCGAAGTCGAAGGCGCGGGCGATGATTCGCTGTCCGGCGAGCTGAACGCCGGCAGCCAACTCTGCGCCCGTCACCTGGTCGACGAATCGATCGATCGCGTTCTTGTCGCCCTGGGCAGCGAGGAAGGCGACGGTCGTGATGGCGTCGGCGACCTGTGCTCGGTCACCGGAAAGCGCTTCTTCGACCGGAAGTCCGGGAGCTGCTGCCGGTTTACGACCGGTGCGACGTCGACGATTCTGCTTGGCCAAGGGGTGCGGGGTCCTGTTCGTGGGGTGCTACCCGCGATGGGTGGCGGCGCGACGTTCGCGGCGTCCATTGTCGCGCATCGGCCTCGGTGGAGTCGCACGTCATGCACGCGATGTCGTCGCGCCGGTGCGGGTCAGTCGATCGCGCCGGATCGCGACGCTGTCATCGCTTCTGGGGCAAGGAAATCCGACTGTAGGCGGATTCGGTGCGTGGCCGTGGTGCCTAGAGTTGCGGTATGAGCTATCGGGGGATGTTGGACGCGGAACGGGCCGAGATGATCGAACTGCTGCGCGGGCTGACCGGTGAAGAATGGGAAACGCCGTCGCTGTGTGACGGCTGGCGAGTGCGTGATGTCGTCGGGCACCTGCTGACCGACACGGTCGGACCGATGCGGTACCTGGCCGCCGCGGTGAAGAACCGCGGATCGGTCGATCGCCTCAACAACGCGATCGCCGCCTCGTTCGCCGACCTGCCGACCAGCCAACTGGTGGACGAATTCGAGCACAACGCGGGCCGCCTGTCGAAATACTCCCCGCGACTGGCCCTGTCGGACCTGATGGTGCATCAGCAGGACATCCGCCGCCCACTCGGCCGCCCCCGAACAATCGCCGCCGATCGCCTCACCGCGGTTCTGTCCTACCCCGACCCCTTCGCTTTCCCCGGCAAATACACCAAGGGCCTGCGCTTCACGGCTACCGACGTCACATGGACCTCGGGGGTCGGCCCGGAAGTCCGCGGCCCGGGCGAGGCCATCGCCCTGGCCGTAGTCGGCCGCACCGCCGCCCTCGACGACCTCACCGGCGACGGGCTTCCCGAACTTCGCCGTCGAATCAGCTGAGACCGCTGGGCTTGTCGAAGATGAGGGTGTAGCGCCAGAACAGTCGACGGCGGATCCGGGAACCTGGGAGTTCCGCGGCTGCGGCGGCCCGGATTTCGGCCAAGGTTTCCGCCGGATCTGTGGTGGGTGCGGTCATGTGTAGAGGTGTCGATGTCGCGCGGGTCGGGTGTTTGATCATGCCCATGATGGGGTTGGCGACAACGGCGGGGAGTGTGGCGAGGGAATCGGCGGGGCTCGCTTCGCGGTAGCAGCCGACGATGACAAGTCGTCCTCCCGGCGTGAGGCTGTCACGCAGTTCGCGCAGCGTCGAAACCAGTGGCATGTGGTGCAGGACCGCGACCAGGGTGATCGCGTCCCAGCGCTGCTTCGGGTCGCGTCCGCCGAAATCCGTGCGACAGATGGTTACAGCGGGATCATCGGCGAAGCGATCGGCCGCCACCGCACAGGTCGCCGGATCGGGCTCGATTCCTGTCACAGTGACGGCATTGTCGCGCAGTCCGGCAACGAGATTGCCTGTCCCGCACCCGATATCGAGGACATCATGTGCTCCGGCGGCCGCGACGCGGTCGGCAACCCACCCGCCGTAGTGATCGTTGTGACTCCACGGATGCCGCTGGTTCAACGTCCTCAGCTGGGATACGAGCATGCCGACCATCGTGCCGGACTCAGCGCTGCAGGGTGGTCGCAGTCTCGGTTCTTGACAGCTTTTCGGGGTTGCGGACGGAGTAGAGGCCGGTGATCAGGCCGTGGTCGATGCGGACCGCGAAGATCGTGTCGATTGTGCCGTCGAGGCGCAGGATCAGGGCTGGGTGGCCGTTGAGGTGGGCTGGTTCGACGGTCATTTCGGCGCCGATCCTCGGAACGCTGGCGGTGAGTAAGGCGGCGACCAGGTCGGCGCCGACGATGGGGGTCAGGGCGGCTTGTTTGATGCCGCCGCCGTCGCCGAGGAAGACGACGTCCGGGGCCAGGAGGTCGAGGAGGTTCTGGAGGTCGCCGGTTTCGATCGCGTGTTGGAACGCGGCGAGCGCGTCGCGGGACTCGGTCGCGGAGACGGGTCCGCGGGGGCGGCGGGCGGCGACGTGGGCGCGGGCTCGATAGGCCAGTTGGCGGACGGCGGCGGGGGTTTTGTCGACGGCCTCGGCGATCTCGTCGTAGTCGAGGTCGAATACTTCGCGGAGTACGAAGACCGCTCGTTCGATCGGGGCGAGGGTTTCCAGGACCAACAGCATCGCGATCGAAACGCTCTCGGCCAGTTCGACATCGTCGGCTACGCCGGGTGTGGTCAGCAGTGGTTCGGGGAGCCACGGGCCGACATAGGACTCCTTGCGTCGGCCGAGCGTGCGCAGGCGGTCAAGGGACTGGCGGGTGGTGATCCTGACCAGGTAGGCGCGCTGGTCGAGCACCGTATCGAGGTCGACGCGCGTCCATCGCAGCCAGGTTTCCTGCAGGACGTCCTCGGCGTCGGCGGCCGAACCGAGCATCTCGTAGGCGACCGTGAACAGCAGGTTGCGGTGGGCGACGAACATCTCAGTGGCCGGGTCCGGTGCTTTGTCGGCCATGGGTAGCTCCTTGTCCGCTCGGGTGTGGTGCCCACTAGACGCTGACCGCTGCCGCTCCGTAACACCGATTCACAGTGGCTTGGATCACATCGAGGAGGTGTTACGCGGGGCCGGTCGCCGTCGTCTCATGGTCGTCCGATCCAGCACTACCAGTGAGGAACACGTCATGGAACCCCGATTCAACCTCTTCGGCACCGAGGTCGGCGCCAAGTTCAGCAAGCGATTCGGCAACGCCAGCATGGTGCCGCTGCAGTCGAGCCTGCCGAAAGCCACCCAGGATCTGGTGATGTTGCGCGTGAGCCAGATCAACGGGTGCGGCTACTGCACCGACGTGCACAGCCAGGACCTCGCGCATGCTGGAGAGTCGGCGACGCGGATCAATCTTGTTGCCGCATGGCGTGAGTCGACCGTGTTCACCGACGCCGAACGCGCGGCGCTGGCGCTGGCCGAGGAAGGCACCCGTATCGCCGACGCCGCCGTTGGCGTGTCCGAGGAGACCTGGGCTCGGGTGCGCGACCACTACGACGACGAGCAACTCGCGGCTCTGGTCGCGGTGGTCGTCCAGATCAATGCGGCGAACCGGCTCGGCGTCATCCTGCGGCAACCGGGCGGCACCTACGAGCCCGGCATGTTCGAGGTCGCGACCAACTGATCGAGGCCCGTGACGGCCTGGCTCATCGGAGCCGGGCCTGTCACAAAAGGTCGGCATGACCTGCGACAGGTCGGCCACCGCCGTCGAGTAGCGGTGTCACGACCTCGGTGAGAACGTCGGCGAAGGCGGCTCCCGGGGCGGGTAAGCCCGATGCTCGCCAGACGAGGCCGTATTCGACGGGTGGTTGGTCGGTGAACGGGAGGCAGATCAGGTTCGGGCGGGGGTAGTAGTGCTCGGCCTGTTCGGCGGCGACGGCCACGCCGTTGCCCGCTCCTATCTGGAGCTGGACCTCTTGCCAATAGAGCATGGTCATCGTGCGGTGGATCGGGTGTCCCGATGCGGTGTGCGCGGGCAGGTGGTGGTCGACGAAGTAGTCTTCCAAACCGCCTGGGAAGAAAAGGGTTTCGCCGGCGAGGTCGTCTGCGCACACCGTGTCACGGTCGGCGAGACGGTGGGTGCGGGCCAGCACGAGGACTTTTCGATTGCGTAGCAGTACCGGACCGTGGATCAGATCGGGTTCCTCGGCGGGGAACTCGAGGAAGACCAGATCCAGTTCGTCGCGGCGGAGCGGTCCGAAGCGGTCCGACAGGTGCACTTCGCGGATCTCCACCGCGCACCCTGGATGGCGGGTCCGGAACAGTGCGCTCGCCGAGGTCAGCAGTTCGGCGCCTAGCGGGTGGGTGAAGCCGACCCGCAGTACCCCGCTGATGCCCCGTGCGTTGTCGGCGGCCCTGGCTACGGCGGCGAGGATCCCGTGGTGGTGAGGTCCGAGGGTGTCGCGCAGTTGAGTTCCCAAAGGGGTCAACGTCACTCGGCGGCTGGTGCGTTCGAACAGTGGTGCTCCGATGCGACGTTCCATCACCTGGATCATTTGACTCACCCGCGCGCGTGACACCGCGAGCCGGTCGGCAGCCCGCCCGAAGTGCAGTTCTTCGGCGAGCGTGAGGAACGCCTCGTGTTCCTGCCAGTTCATCGCCCACCGACCGGCGTGGTCTCGACGGCGGCGCGGACGAAGGCGGACGCCAGTGTCGACATGCCCGACGCGCGCCACTGCAGGCCGTAGCGGATCGGTGTGGCATCGGTGAACGGGACATAGGCCAGGTCGGGCCGTGGGTAGTAGTGGATGCCCTGCGCAGCGGTGACCGTGACCCCGGCGTCGGCCGCGACGTGCGCGAGCAGTTCCTGCCAGGACGCCGTGGTCGCCGACCGGTGGATCGGCGCACCACCCGGGGTGTGGGCGGGAATCACCTCGTCGAGGAAATAGCCGGGCACGCCGCCGATGAACAGCACCGTCTCGCCGACGAGGTCATCGATGGTGACCGCGTCGCGGGTCGAGAGTGGATTGCGGGTGGAGACCGCGAGCACCCTGGGATCGCGCAGCAGCACCGGGCCGCACACCAAATCCGGTTCCGTGGCGGGGAATTCGATGAGCTGTAGATCCAGCTCGCCCGAGCGCAGCCCGCTGTAGCGGTCCGACAGCGGGACCTCTCTGATGTCGACCGCGCACCCCGGATAGCAGCTTCGGAACGCCTCGCCCGCGGCGATCAACAGCTTGCTGGCCAGCGGACTGGAGAAGCCGACCCGCAGCACGCCGTCGATACCGCGTGCGGAGTCGGCCGCTTGCGCCACCGCCGTCAGAACACCGCAGTGATGCGGGATCAGATCGTCCCGAAGCTGTATTCCCAACGGTGTCAACGACACTCGTCGACTGGTTCGCTCGAACAGCGGGGCGCCGACCCGGTCCTCCATGCTCTGGATCATCTGACTCACCCGTGCGCGCGAGAGCAACAGCCGGTCGGCCGTGCGGCCGAAGTGCAACTCCTCGGCCAGCGCCAGGAACGTTTCGATCTCTTGCCAGTTCATCCCTCACCTCTCATCGGTAACGGACGCTTACCGACCGGTGAGTATTTTGCCGTTGTTCGCTCGCGCCCGCGCGGACAGACTCGAAAGTGCCCGCCCCAGACGGGGGCTCGGCATCAACCCTCCCGCAGTGTGGCCGTGTCCAGACGGCTGATTCGTGCTGCGCGGAGGAAGGCAAGAGTGAGGAAAACCATCATGTCTCGTCCGACGACTCTGCTCACCCCACCCACGGAGGCGGTGCCCGATCCACGGCGATGGCGGGCGCTTGCCCTGCTGGTGGCCGCGTTCTTCATGGTCATCGTCGATTCGCAGATCGTGATGCTGGCCATGCCCGCGATCGAAACCGAACTCGGCTTCGCGCCGGGCGGTGTGCAGTGGGTGATGAGCGCGTATCTGCTGGCCTTCGGCGGTCTGCTCATGTTCGGTGGGCGCACCGCCGACCTGCTCGGCGGGCGCCGGATGTTCCTGATCGGGACCGCGCTGTTCGGCGTCGCCTCGGTGCTGTGCGGGCTGGCCTGGTCCGACGAGGTGCTCATCACCGCTCGTGTGCTGCAGGGCGTCGCCGCCGCGGTGATGACACCGACCGCCATGGCCGTGCTGATGCACAGCTTCGCCGAAGGGCCCGAACGCAACAAGGCACTGGGCATCTGGACCGGTGTCGGTGCGTTCGGCGCCACTGCCGCGCTGTTGATCGGTGGTCCGATCACCGACGGGCTCGGCTGGGAATGGATCTTCTTCATCAACGTCCCGGTGGTGGCCGTTGTGCTGCTGTTCGGACCAGGGCTGCTGGTTCGGACTCCGGTGCGGGCAGGTAAGCGCCGGTTCGACCCCGCAGGCGCGGTCACGATCACCGCCGCCATCGGCGCACTGGTGTACGCGGTGTCGGAAGCGCCGCTGGTCGGCTGGGGGAGCGGGCGCACGATCGGCATGCTCGTCGCCGCGGCGGTGCTGCTGGTGCTGTTCACCCTGATCGAGGCGCGTTCGGCCGATCCGCTGGTGCCGTTGCGGATCTTCCGCTCGCCGAGCGTGGTCGGCGGCAATGTGCTGATGATCATCGTGGCGATGACCGTGTACGGCGGCGCGCTGATCACTTCTCTCTACGCCCAGCAGGTGCTCGGCTACAGCGCGGTGAAGTTCGGGTTGAGCACGGCGGTGTACGCGATCATGTCGATCATCGGCGCCAATGTGAGTGCGCGGTTGGTCGCTCGGATCGGGTACCAGCCGGTTGCCATCATCGGCATGGCGCTGCTGTTCGGTGGGCTGTTGCTGCTCACCCAGATCGACGCGGACGGCGGCTACTGGAGTGATCTGTTCTTCGGGTTGGTGATCTTCGGTTCGGGGATCGGCACCACCAATGTCGCCGCCTCGATCGCGTCGCTGACCGGCGCGCGGCCGGAGGAATCGGGGCTGGTCTCCGGCATCAACAACGCTGTGTTCCAGATCGGCGCCGCGCTCGGTATCGCCGTCGCTTCCTCAGTGGCCTTCGCCTTCACGCCAGGTCCCGGCGTCGCCGATCGCACCGACGGGTTCCAGGCGGGGTTCGCCGCCACGGCGATCTTCGCCGCGGTCGGTCTGCTCACGGCGCTGCTGTTGCTGCTGACCCGGCGCGCGAACACTGCCGTCGTCGACGAGCGTCAGGTGTCGGCGGGACACTGACGCGGGCACGCCCGTCCGGCCATGTCACGGCCGGGCGGGCGCACGCGCATCGACACGGCGCGGCGGTAGAGGCGTTGCGGAGACGCCGGGGCAGACCTACTAGTCTGGTCGGCGTGAGTCTTGTGTTGTTGCCCGCTGTCGATGTCGCCAATGGTGAGGCCGTGCGCCTTGTGCAAGGGGAGGCCGGTAGCGAAACGAGCTATGGGTCGCCTCGGGACGCGGCGTTGGCGTGGCAGCAGGCGGGGGCCGAATGGGTGCATCTGGTGGATCTGGATGCGGCGTTCGGTAAGGGGAGTAATCGGGACCTGATCGCGCAGGTCGTCGGGGAGCTCGATGTGAAGGTCGAGTTGTCCGGTGGGATTCGCGACGACGATTCGTTGAAGGCGGCGCTGGCCACCGGGTGTGCTCGGGTGAACATCGGGACCGCGGCGATCGAGGATCCGCAGTGGTGTGCGCGGGTGCTCGGGGAGTACGGGGACCGGATCGCGGTCGGGCTCGACGTGAAGCAGATCGATGGGCAGTGGCGGTTGCGCGGGCGCGGGTGGGTGACCGACGGCGGTGACCTGTGGGAGGTGCTCGAACGGCTCGAGCGCGACGGTTGTTCGCGCTATGTCGTCACCGACGTCTCCAAGGACGGCACGCTGACCGGGCCCAACCTCGAGCTGCTCAGCGATGTCGCCAATGCCGCCGAGGCGCCCGTGATCGCGTCCGGCGGGATCTCGGTGCTCGACGACCTCGTCGCCATCGCGGGACTGACCGAGGACGGTGTGGAGGGCGCGATCATCGGTAAGGCGCTGTACGCGGGCCGGTTCACGCTGCCCGAAGCCCTGGCCGCGGTGCGCTGACGCCGCCGATGACTGCCGCGCTGAGCACCGCCGAACTGACCGACCTGCTGGCCGTCGCCACCCAGATCCTGGACGGGGTGGTGCCGCGGTTCGTCGAAGGACTCGGTGCGCCGAGCGCAGTCACCAAGGGCCGCAACGACTTCGCCACCGAACTCGACCTCGGGCTCGAACGCACCATCTCTGCCGAGCTGCAGCAGCGCACCGGGATCGCGGTGCACGGCGAGGAATTCGGCGGGCCCGCACTGACTTCGGGCACGGCCTGGGTACTCGATCCGATCGACGGCACCTTCAATTACTCCTCGGGCCATCCCATGTCGGGCACCCTGCTGGCGTTGGTGCACGAGGGTGAGCCGGTGATCGGACTGACCTGGCTGCCCATGCTCGGGCGTCGCTATGCGGCGGTGTCCGGCGGGCCGGTGTATCTCGACGGGATGGCGCTGCCGCCGCTGGAACCGGCCAAACTGTCCGACTCGATGATCGGGTTCGGCGCCTTCAACCTCGACTCGGCGGGCCGCATCCCCGGTCAGTTCCGCTTCGACCTGCTCGGTGCGCTGAGCAGGCTGTCCTCGCGGGTGCGTATGCACGGCGCGACCGGTATCGACCTGGCGTTCACCGCATCCGGTGCGCTCGGTGGTGCGGTCGTGTTCGGGCACCATCCGTGGGACAACGCGGCCGGGGTCGCGCTGGTGCGCGCCGCGGGTGGCGTGGTCACCGACCTGGCCGGCGCGCCGTGGACGATCACCTCGGGGTCGGTGCTGGCCGCCGCACCGGGCGTACACCAGGAACTGCTCGAAATGATCTGCACCGTCAGCGAAGAAGAACGAGGGACATCATCATGAGCATCACCGCGCCGAGCACCTTGGCGGTCCGCGTGATCCCGTGCCTGGACGTCGACGCGGGCCGCGTGGTCAAGGGCGTCAACTTCCAGAACCTGCGCGACGCGGGCGACCCGGTGGAACTGGCCGCGACCTACGACGCCCAGGGCGCCGACGAACTCACCTTCCTCGACGTCACCGCCTCCACCGGCGACCGCGCCACCATGCTCGACGTGGTGACCCGCACCGCCGAACAGATTTTCATCCCGCTCACCGTCGGCGGCGGCGTGCGCACGGTCGAAGACGTCGACCGGTTGCTGCGCGCGGGCGCTGACAAGGTATCGGTGAACACCGCCGCCATCGCCCGCCCCGAAGTGCTCTTCGAGATGTCGCAGCGCTTCGGCGCCCAGTGCATCGTGCTCTCGGTCGACGCGCGCACCGTGCCCGACGGCCAGCCCGACACCCCCTCCGGCTGGGAGGTCACCACCCACGGCGGCAAGCGCGGCACCGGCATCGACGCCGTCGAATGGGCCATCCGCGGCGCCGAGCTGGGCGTGGGCGAGATCCTGCTGAACTCGATGGACGCCGACGGCACCAAAGCTGGTTTCGACCTGCCGATGATCACCGCGGTCCGCGCCGCGGTGCGGGTCCCGGTGATCGCCAGCGGCGGCGCGGGCGCGGTCGAGCACTTCCCGCCCGCCGTCCAGGCCGGCGCCGACGCGGTGCTGGCCGCCAGCGTCTTCCACTTCGGCGACCTCACCATCGGCCAGGTGAAGGACGCGATGCGAGCGGACGGCATCACCGTCCGCTGACATCAGCTCAGGCCCGACCGCCCCGCAGCCGGGTGAGCGCGGCGTCGGGCACCACCTCGCAGGGCAGCATGAAGCCCTGAGTTCCGTTGGGCTGCAGGAACACTACGTCGCCGAGGGCCTTGACCCGTTTGATGTCGGCATAGCGGTTGGCGACTGCTCCGCTGGTCTGCTGCAGATGCATCGTGTCGTGGGTGTAGCGCGCGGTGATCCGGTGTCCGGGTCCGGCCACGGCGGTGAATTTCGGGCTGACTCGGACCAGCTGCCAACCGGTGATCAGCACGACGCATGCGAACTCGAAGCCGAGCACGATGAAGAACGCGCCCATCATCTCGCCGAATTCGGCATCGCCGCCATTGCTCACCAGCGAGATGGTTCCGCGCGCGAGCAGGAACGCGGGAATCGCGAACAGTATCCCCAGCTTGGCGGGCAGCAGCCAGTTGACCCAGGCGGCGCCGCGGCTCAGGCGGCGAGCGGTCTTGTCGTCACAGACATAGGTGACCTCGATCGACCCATCTGCCTGCTGACCTGACCCGAACTGCTGCGGGTGACCCGGCAGATTCGCCTGTTCCGGATAGCCGGGCTGGTACGGCTGTTGCGGGTGAACCGGCTGCGCGCCAGGCAGATTCGCCTGCGGCGGATAGCCGGGCTGTTGTGGGTGAACGGGTTGCGCACCAGGGTGATTCGCCTGCGGCGGATAGCCGGGCTGATACGCCTGTTGCGGGTAGCCGGGTTGGTAAGCCTGTTGCGGGTAGCCGGGCTGGTAGGCCGGTTGCGGGTGGCCCGGCTGGTATGGCTGTTGCGGATGCATGAAAATCCCCCTCCATCAGAACTGCGAACGCCGCGATAGTAGGCAGCGGCCGTGTGGACTGTCGAATCGTTACCCGATCTCACAACCCCATGTCGGCGGCGATGATCGTGCGCAGGACCTCGCTGGTGCCGCCCATGATGCGGTCGATTCGGTGGTCGGCGTAGAGGCGGGCGATGGGGGAGTCGGCGAGATAGCCTATGCCGCCGTGTAATTGGAGGCAGCGGTCGATCACCCGGCCTGCTGATTCGGTGCAGAAGAGTTTGGCCGATGCTGCGTCGGCGGGAGCGAGGTCGCCGTGGTCGTGGGCGGTGAGGGCTCGGTCGACTACCGCTTCGATGGCGTCGACTTCGGTTCGGCAGGCGGCCAATTCGAACTTGGTGTTCTGGAAGCTCGCCGTCGATGCCGTGCGTTCGGTGGTGAAACGGTGGGCGAAGCGGACGGCGGCTCTGGCCTGGGCGTGGGCGCCGACGGCGATGGACAGGCGTTCGCGAGGCAGTTGTGCGGCGAGATGGGTGTCGGCGCGATGCGCGTCGCCGAGACGGTCGGTGACCGGAACTCGGACGTCGGTGAAGGTGAGTTCGGCTGTGCCGGAAAGCTTTCGACCGAGGGTGTCGAGGGCGCGGCCGACCCGGTAGCCGGGTGCGGTGGCGTCGACGACCAGCAGGGACAGGCCGTAGGTCGGGTCTTCGGTGTTCGGGGCAGCGGTGCGCGCGCACACGATCACGCGGTCGGCGTGCACGCCGCCGGTGACGAAGGTCTTCGAACCGTTGAGCAGGTATTCGGTGCCGTCGAGCGACAGCGGCGCGGTGGTCCGCATGTCCGACGGTTCGGCGCCGGTGCCCGGTTCGGCGACCGCGAGCGCGAACATCGTTTCGCCGGTGACGGATCCGGGCAGCCAGCGCCGCCGCTGTTCGGTGGTCGCCAGGTCGTCGATCAGCGGCAGACAGCGGGACACATGGGCGCTCGCACTGCCGAAAGAGACGGCCGCGCGGGCGATCTCCTCGGCGACCACCGCCTGATGCCGGAACGAATCGAGACCGCGACCGCCGTGTTCGACGGGCACTTCCAAGCCGAGGATGCCGAGTTCGCCGAGCCGGTAATAGAATTCGCGCGGCACCAGTCCGTCGTCGTTCCACTTGCTGAAGCTCGGCACGACTTCGGCGTCGATGAACGCGCGCATCGTCGCGCGGAACGTGCGGTGTTCGCCGTCGAAAACGGTTCTGCGCATGGGGGATTCCTTACCGGCCGACAACGGCCACGAGCCGGCCCGCCCGAAGAAGGTGATCGGGCGGGCCGGCGGAGACGGCGGTGGAGACTACTTCGGCGGAGTGGGAACCGCCGGGTCCTTGCAGTAGGCGCCGAGCTCGGCCGGGCACGGGGCCGTGATGGTGGAGAAGTACTGGTAGGCCGAGAACAAGGCGAGGGGGCCGCCGACGGTGACCAGACCGATCATCGTGCCCACCGCACCGAGGGTGGCCGCGCCGAGCACGCAACCGGCCACGGTCGCGCCGACCCACGGCACCAGCAGCACGATCACCGGGCTGGCGATCGCCGCACCAGCGGCACCGCCGACCAGACAGCCGATGCCGCCACCGACCACCGCGCCCACGATCGCGGCCACGGCGCCACCGATGCCGAGCCGCTGGCTGAGCACACCGAGCGCGGTCTGGTCACGCGGGGTGAACGACTCCGCGATCTGCTGGGCGGCCGCGTCCTGAGTGATCACGTCGGTCGCCGGAGCGACCGGTGCGCCACCCTCCTTGGACGGGGTCAGGGTCGCCTTGCCGCCGTCGATGCTGGCGGCGATCGGGAACACCTTGTCGTCCATGCGGTAGGTCAGCGGCAGTGCCGCCACCGGGGTGTCGGCCCCGGTGGTGAGCACGAGCTGGCCGTCGACGACGGTCAGCTTGCCGTCGGTGGTCAGCACCGCCGAGTCACCCTGCCTGCTGACCTCGTAACGGACCTCGGTCTGCGCTGGCGCCGGATCGGCGGTGCTGGTGCCCGTGCTCGCGCACAGGGCCAGCGCCGTCAACGCGGCGGTGGTGAGCGTGGTGGTCATTCTCATCTGTGATCCTCATCGATCGGGGGTTACTACATCTGGGGGCGCGAGCTACTTGCCCGGGGTGGAAATGACCTCGTCGCTGACCGACCAGTGCTCACCGGCGAAGGTCATCATGGAGACCGCTTCCAGCGGAAAGCCGTCGGCGGCATCGGTTTTCATCGAGATACCGGGCAGCATCAGGTCGACGGCCACGTTGTCGAGCGAGCGCATCGCGTCGCGCAGCCCTTCGCGGGTCGGGCACTTCGCCGCGTCCATGGTCTTGGCGAAGCTCTCGGCCATCGCCCAACCGGTCATGAGATGGTTGTTGCCGGTGTCGGCGCCCGGCGCGTACTGGGTGACCTTGCTCTTGAAGGTCTGCATGCCGGCGTCGGCGGTCCAGCGGCTGTCGCCCGGATCCTTCAGGAAGGACGCGCTCACCACGCCCTGCACGTTCGGGAAGCCGATCGGCTTCATATTGGTGGTGGTGTTGGACACCTGGGCCAGCACGTGCTTGGGGTTCCAGTCGATGTTGCGCACGTCGGCGGCCAAGGCCTGCAGGGCGAACTTCGGGGTCGAGAAGTTCAGGAACACATCGGCTTTGGAGTTAGCCAGGTTGCGGACCTGCGCGTCGACGGTGGGGTCGGTGACCTCGTAGCTCTGCTCGGCGATCACCTTCACGCCGCTGCCCGCGATGCCCGCGGTGAACGCGGTGAGCAGGTCCTTGCCGAAGTCGTCGTTCTGGTAGAGCACCGACACGGTCGCGTCGGGCTTGAACTTCTTCACATACTGCGCGTACGCGGTGGCCTCGGTGTGGTAGCTGGGCTGCCAGCCGATGGTCCACGGGTTCTTCTCGGGGTCGGCGCCGAACTTGTTGGCGCCGGTGGCGACGAAGATCTGCGGGACCTTGCGCTGGCCGAGGTAGTCCCACACCGCCGATGACGTTGCCGTGCCGAGGGTTTGGAAGATGGCGAACACCTGATCCTGTTCGACGAGTCGGCGCGTCTCCTCGATGGTCTTGGGCGGCTGGTAGCCGTCGTCGCGCACCAGGTACTCGACCTTGCGGCCGTCGATGCCGCCCTTCTCGGCGTTGAGGTAGTCGAAGTAGGCCTTGGCCCCCTTGGGGATCTCCGCGTACGCCGAGGCCGGACCCGAAAGCGGGTAGGCCCCACCGAGTTTGATGGAGGTGTCGGTGATGCCGGTGGTCTGTTGACCCTTGCAGTCACCCTGACCGACGGAGTCGGCTTCCTCGCCACGACCACCACAGGCGGTGAGCGTCGCGAGCATTGCCGCCGTCATCCCGATGGTGCGAATTGCCTTACTGCGCATGAGATTTCCCTTTCCGGACACGTTGTCCGAGCCACTGCGTCCACTGGGTGGCCAGGCCGGCCAGTCCCTTGGGCGCGAGGTACATGACCGCGATGATCAGCAGTCCGAAAATGACGCCGGGGGCGGCCTGGTTGACGTCCTGGGCGAAGCTCGGCACGAACATCACGAACAGTCCGCCGATCACCGGCCCCCAGGTGGTCCCGAGTCCGCCGACGACCAGGGCGGCCAGCAGCGTGATCGACAGCGCCACCGCGAAGGAATCCGGCGAGACGTAGGCGATCACCCAGGTGTAGACGCAGCCCGCGATCCCGGCCAGCAGCGCGCCCCAGGCGAAAGCGAGGGTCTTGTAGTGGGCCAGGTTCACCCCGAGCACTTCCGCGGCGGTCTCGTTGTCGCGCACTGCGTGCAGGGCGCGACCGACCCGGGAGCGCAGCATCCCGACCACGAGGACGAAGCTGAGCACGGCGGTGATCAGGGCGAGGAAGTACAGCCACTGGTCTTCGGCAAGGCCGGTCCACGCGGGCGGTTGCGGCTTGTCGACCGTGAGGCCCATCGAACCGCCGGTGAGGCCGTCGAAGTGCTTGAGCAAGGGGACCAGGAAGATCGCGATGGACAGGGTGACCAGCGCCAGGTACAGCCCGCGCAAGCGCAGGGCGGGCACGCCGAGGGCATAGCCCAGCACGAAGGTGATGGCTGCGGCGATCGGGATCGTCGCGAAATACGGGAGGTCCCACTGCTCTATCGCGATCGCGGCGGTGTAGGCGCCGATCGCGAAGAAGGCGCCGTGGCCCAGTGATATCTGGCCGGTGTGGCCGACGAGGAGGTTCAAACCCAGCAGCGCGACCGCGTAGATCATTGCCATCGCCAGTTGGAAGGTGTGGAAGGGCACCAGCTGGAAGGGGGCGACGCAGGCCACCAGCAGCAGCACGCTCGTCGCGATCGCCGGCCAGCGCAGGGTGCGCAGTCGATCGGCGGTCGATTTCGCCTGGGGGGCGGCGGAAGTCGCTACCGGTGTCGCAATGTTCAACTCGCTCATACTCGTTCCACCGCCGCGTGTCCGAAGAGACCTTGCGGGCGCAGCAACAGCACGCCCAGGATGATCACCAGCGGCACACCGATCTTGAGTTCGGTGCCGATCGCGTCGACGTAAGCACCGGTGAGGGTTTCGGCGACGCCGACGATCAGACCGCCCGCCACCGCGCCGCCGGGGGAGTCGAATCCGCCGAGGGTCGCCGCGGCGAAGGCGTAGATCATGACCCCGCCCATCATGTTGGGTTCGAGGAACAGCAGCGGCGCCGACAGCACGCCCGAGACGGCTCCGACCAGCGAGGCCAGGCCCCACCCGAGCGCAAGCACGGTGCCGACCCGGATGCCGACGAGCTTGGCCGACTGCGGATTACACGCCACCGCGCGCATCGCCAAACCGATCCTGGTGAACCGGAACAGCAGATACAGCAGCGCCATCACCAGGGCCACCACCAGCAGGATGCCGAGGCTGCCGTAGCCGACGCTCAGGCCGCCGCCGCGTAATGCGCCCTCGGGGAAGGGATTCGGGAACGACTTGGTCTGATACGACCAGATCCAGCCCGCGATGGCGTTGATGGTGAAGAACAGCCCGATGGTGACGATCACCAGGGTGATCTCGGGTGCGCCCTCGACCGGGCGGATGACCACCCGTTCGATCAGCATGCCCCCGATGAAGGAGATGATCAGCGTCAGCGGCAGTGCCGCCCAGAAGGGCATGAGCTGGCTGAGCTGCCAGGCCAGGAACGCCGAGAACATGGCCAGCTCACCCTGGGCGAAGTTGACGATCCCGGTGAACCGGTAGATCAGGACGAGGGCCAGCGCGAGGCCGGCGTAGATGGCGCCCGCCGAAAGGCCTTCGACGAGTTGCTGCAGGAATTCGATCACGGCTTCACCTGAATTCCCAGGTAGGAGCGGGTGACCTGCTCATCGGCCCTGATCTGCTCGGCGGTGCCCGACAAGACGATGCGCCCGGTTTCCAGGACATGCGCCTGCTGGGCCACACTCAGGGCCAGGTGGGCGTTCTGTTCGACGACGATCACCGTGGTGCGTTCCTCTTCGTTGATGGTGCGAACGAGCCCGAACAGCTCCTGGGTGACCAGCGGCGACAAACCCAGCGAAGGCTCATCGAGCAGCAACAGGCGGGGGCGCAGCATCAGCGCCCGGCCGATGGCCACCATCTGCTGCTGACCGCCGGACAGGCCGCCTGCGGCGTCGCGCTGTTTGTCGCGCAGGATCGGGAAGTAGTCGTAGACGCGATTCAGGTCGGATTCGACAGCTGCGCGGTCACGTCGGGTGTAGGCGCCGAGGCGCAGGTTCTCTTCGACGGTGAGCGGGGCGAAGGTGCCACGACCCTCGGGGACGTGCGCAATTCCCAAGCGCGCCATGGATTCCGGTGCGCGACCGGAAACCTCGTCGCCGTCCAGCGTGAGGCTGCCGCGAACTTTGATCATTCCGGACAGGGCGCGCAGCAGGGTGGTCTTGCCCGCGCCGTTGGGGCCGAGGATCGCGCACACCGTGCCCTGCTGGACCGAAAAGGTCACGCCGTGCAGGACTTTCGCCGCACCGTAACCCGCGTGCAGGTCGGTGATCTTCAAGAACTCGCTCATGCCGAAGCTCCTAGATACGCACGGATGACGGCCGGATTCTGCTGCACCGCTTCGGGTTTGCCCTCGGCGATGACCTGGCCGAACTCGAGGCAGATCACCCGATCGCAGGTGCCCATCACGAAGCCCATGTGGTGTTCGACCACGATCACGGTCAGTTGCAGGTCCGCCTGCAGGGCGCGCAGCCGCTGCGCGAACTCGTCGACCTCACCGTGGCTCAGGCCGTTGACCGGCTCGTCGAGCAGCAGCAGTTTCGGCCGCACCGCCAGCGCCCTCGCCAGTTCGATGCGCTTGAGAGTGCCGAACGGCAGGCCCGCGGCGGGGTGGTCGGCGACCGCGGTCAGGTCGAGGCGTTCGAGCAGTTCGTCGGCCTCGGCGCGCAGCAGCTTTTCCTCCCGGCGGACCTTCGGCAGCCGCAGTCCCGCGGACACGAATCCCGCGCAGGCCCGGTGGTGGGCACCGATGAGGACGTTGTCGCGCACCGACAGCCGCTGGAACAGGCCCAGGTTCTGGAACGTGCGCGCGATGCCGAGGCCGGCCAGGGCGTCGGGGCGCACACTGCCCAGGTCGGTATCGAGGTAGCGCATGGTGCCCGAGGTCGGGCGATTGCGCCGGGTCATGCAGTTGAACAGCGTGGTCTTTCCCGCGCCGTTGGGTCCGATCAGGCCGACCATCTCGCCGGGAGCGACCGTGAACCCGACGTCCTGCAACGCGGTGATGCCGCCGAAGCGCACCGTCAGGTTGGTTATCTCGAGCATGGCGTCAATATTGAATTGGCTGGTCAGGAGTCACATCGGACGTTGCGGACCAACTTTTTCGACCGAGATCGTCCGCTGCGGACAGTGTGAGCTGGTTGACACTGTGAGCACACCCATGCACACTCCCGGGCTATGTCAGCTGGATCACGTTTATCCGTTTCGACCGAGTCTGAGCAGGTGCAGGCCGAGCGTCGGCGGATAGCGGGCTGCGCCTACGAGCACGCGGACGCGATCGCCGACGACGTGATGGCCAAGATCCGCGACCAGCTGCCCGGGTACGCCACCGCGGGCCCCGGCGTGCTCGACGATGTGCACGATCAGCTCGCCCGGCTCAGCCGCACGGGGCTCGGCGCGCTGCTCGAGCGTCGACGTGTCTGTCCGGCCGATGTCGCCTACGCCCGGCAGGCGGCGGCCCGACGCGCCCGCACCGGGCTGCCGCTGGTCGACTACATCGCCGCGTTCCGGCTCGGCCAGCGCGCCATCTGGAAGACGTTGCTCGCGCACGCGGGTGATTCCGAAGCCGGACAGGCGGCGGTGCTGTCGCTGGCGGCGCCGCTGGCGCGCTACACCGACCTGATCAGCGCCCAGGCGACCGACGCGTATCTGGAATTCCAGCAGTACGTGGCCGCCGAGTCCGGGCGTGACTCGCAGGCTCTGATGGACTCGCTGCTCGACGGTGCGCTGCCCGCGAGCGGTCCGCATCTGTCGGTGGCGACCGCGCACGGAATCGGGGCCGAACGTGCCACGCCGGTGGTGGTGGTCACCGCGGTGGTCCTCGATCGCAGCGAGGAGTCGTCCGAAAGGCTCGGTGAGGCACGGCAATTGGTGTCGGCGGCGCTGGCGCGATGCACGGTGAACGGCCTGCGGACACTGTCGGTGGTGCGGGGATCGCAGATCGTCGCCGTGCCCGCGCTGCGCACCGGTGGCACGGCCGACGGACTCTGTGAGCGGCTACGCGTGCTGCAGGACGAATTGGGCGCCGAGGGCATCACTCTCGCCGTCGGCGTGAGCACCGCGGTCACCGAGGTCGCCCAGATTCCGCGCGCCTACCGACAGGCGCAGGCCGCACTCGAGCTCCTGCCCGAAGGGGGAGGGGTGCTCGCGTTGCCGCAGCTCACGCCGTTCAAATACCTGCTCCTGCGCGCCGACGACACCACCCGTCAGCTGGTCGACCCCCGCATCGGCAGCGCATTGGCCGAAGACCGTGTTCGCGGCGGGACCCTGGCCGAGACGATTCGCGCGTTCGCCGCCGCCGACATGAACCTGCGCGAAGCCGCCGACACTCTGCACATCCACCTCAATACCGCCAAGTACCGGCTCGGCCGGATCCAAGAGCTCACCGGCCGCAATGTGCGCAGCGTGAACGACCTGGTCGAACTGCTGGTGGCCATCGAACTGGCTGCTGTTATAAACGAGGCATGAGCCTCGACCCCGCCATCGCCGCCCGCCTCAAGCGCACCGAGGACGGACTGATCGCCGCGATCGCGCAGGAGAAGGCGACCGGTGACGTGCTGATGATGGCGTGGATGGACGACGAAGCGCTGGCCCGCACACTGGAAACCCGCAAGGCGACCTACTATTCGCGATCGCGTCAGCAGTACTGGGTCAAGGGCGAGACCTCCGGACACACCCAGTACGTGCACGAGGTGCGCCTGGACTGCGACGGCGACACGCTGCTGCTGATCGTCGACCAGGAAGGCGCGGCGTGCCACACCGGCACCCACACCTGCTTCGACACCGACGTCCTGCTCACCGCCGATTAATCGCTGTCGTCGGTGAGGATGCGGTTCAGCCGCTCCGACAGCGCTTCCCCGAGCACCGCCAGTTGCGCGGTCTGTCGATCGGTGAGACCGTCGAGGACCAGGCCGCGCACGGCCTCCACGTAGCCGGGGGCCGCCTCGATCACCTTCTCGAATCCCGCGTCGGTGAGCACGGCGTAGACCCCACGCTTGCCCGCGGTGGTGTCGCGTCGCACCCAGCCGAGGCGTTCGAGCTTGGACACCACATGCGACAGCCGCGATAGCGAAGCATTTGCCTTGTGGGCGAGATCACTCAGTTGAAGCCGATGGCCCGCCTCTTCCGAGAGCAGGCTGAGCACCCGGAACTCGAAATGGGTGAGCCCCGACTCGCGCTGCAGCCGGGTATCCAACGCACCGGGAATCCGGGTCATGAGCGCGACGATCGCCTGCCATGCCCGCTGTTCGACAGGGTCGAGCCACTGGGTCATCGCCGGAACTGCCTCGCGGCCGGACGGCGGACATGGTGGAGTGGGACGCGCACGACAAAGAGTTTGCCACGACGTCGCTGTGGCGTCCGCGAGTTGGCGGCGGGCGTGAGGTCACTCACATCACCACGAAGGGTCGGGCGAGTACTACCGATCGCCGGTCATCGGCGGTGCGGTGGGCTCGGCCGGACGTTCCGCGGCCTTGGCAGCCTTGTGACGGTTGAGTCCACGCTTACCCATCAGCACTAGCACCAGCACGAACAGCAGCGCCGCGATGATGGCGCCGACCAGGCAGGCACCGCGGAATGCGGGCGCGTCGACGTCGAGAATGCGTTCACCGGCGTGTGCGGCATTGTTGCCACCGAGCACGATCGTCAACGTCATCAGGTTGGGCAGCGCGCAGACCAGGGCGATGATCGCCGCCGCGCCCGCGAGGAACTTGCCGCCCTTGCGCTTCCACACCCGCACCGCGAATATCACCAGCAGCAGCGGGACCAGGGTGAACACGATGCCGTACACCAGACCCCACCAGATGCCGGAGCTGAAACTGCCGTGCACGGTGTTGGCCAGCCGCTGCGCCCACCAGCGTGGGATGAACGAGGCCAGGATGAAATAGGCGATCACGAGCACCGCCACCGTGGCGACCACCATGATCGCCCGGTTACGCCAGATGACGGCCTTGGACTTCTGACCGCTCGACTGCACCTCGCCGGTTGTCATCTGTCCAGCGTAAAGGCGTTCGGGCCGCCGGGCGGCGATCCACCGCCCGGCGATTCGCCGATCGGCGCTATTCGGGCGTGGTGCTGCGCTTGCGCAGGAACGCCAGTGCTTCGTCGGCGTGTACGGCCGCGCGCAGTTCGCCGGTGACGATCTTCAAGATCGTGCGGTCGATGTCGATGACGAAGGTGTGCCGCTTGACCGGGGCGAGTTTGCCGAGCAGGCCACGCTTCACGCCGAAGGCGGCGGCCACCGCGCCGTCGCGATCCGACAGCACCGGGTAGTCGAGGCGCTGCTTGGTGGCGAAACCGGCCTGCACCTCGGTGCTGTCGGTGCTGATGCCGACGCAGGTGGCGCCGATCGCGGCGAACTCACCGCTCAGATCGCGGAAGTGGCAGGCCTCGGCGGTGCACACGGGGGTGTTGGCGGCGGGGTAGAAGAACAGCACCAGCGGGCCGTCGGCGAGCAAGCCGTCGAGCGTGCGGAGCTGGGCGGACTGATCGGGGAGCTCGAACTGCGGAGCGGGCTGGCCTGGCTGCATGTCCCAGACAGTAACCATCGGGCGGCTGGTGCGGAAGATCCCCGCTCGCGGGTGCGAACGGGGATTTCCCCTGCCTACTGACCGAGCAGCGCCGCGACGTCGGGATTGCGGATCTGCATCACGTCGAGGATGCCGTGCGCGCGCAGCAAGGGCTCCAGCTCGCGGATGCGGTCGCTGTGACCGGCGTACTCGTCGGGGAAGTTCTTCTTGTCCAGATCCTGGATGGCCTTGGCATAGGTGACGAACGAATTGAGCGCGCTGGTCGCGGAGAGCTGGCCGGGACCGTAGTGCTGCTGCGACGGGGCGGCCAGACGGCCGTCCTGTGCGCCCTGGTGCGAGGGGTACAACATTGCTCCTCTCGGAAAAGGGATTACCGCATGCGACATGGAACGCGCGCGAGTGTAGTGATGCCGGTCACCGCCCGATTCGGCGCGGGGTCGGGTCCGCGCGCGTCGTCGGCGGCACGCCTGGGATGATGGGCCCATGCAGGGCGCGTCGACACCAACCACCACGACCCGCGAACAGTTCCGGCTGCTCGCCGCCGAGCACCGGGTCGTCCCGGTGACCCGAAAGGTGCTGGCGGACTCCGAAACTCCGCTCTCGGCCTATTCCAAGCTGGCGGGCGACCGGCCGGGCACCTTCCTGTTCGAATCCGCGGAGAACGGGCGCTCGTGGTCGCGCTGGTCGTTCATCGGCGCGGGCAGCCCGTCGGCGCTGACCGTCGTCGACGGTGAAGCCGCCTGGCTCGGCACCGTGCCCGCCGACGCACCCACCGGCGGCGACCCGCTGCGCGTGCTGCACGACACCCTCGAATTGCTGCGCACCGAACGCCTGCCCGGTCTGCCGCCGCTCACCGGCGGCATGGTCGGCTACCTCGGCTACGACGCGGTGCGCCGGATCGAACGGCTGCCCGAGCTCGCCGACGACGATCTGCGCCTGCCCGAGCTGGTGCTGATGCTGGCCACCGATCTGGCCGCGTTCGACCATCACGAAGGCGCGATCACCCTCATCGCGAATGCGGTGAACTGGGACGGCACCGACGCCGGGGTCGACGAGGCCTACGACGACGCCGTCGCCCGGCTCGACAAGATGACCGCCGCGCTGGCCACCCCCGCGCCTTCGACGGTGTCGGTCTTCGACCAGCCCGAACCGCAGTTCCTGCGCAGGCGAACCACCGAGGAATTCGGTGCGGGTGTGCGCCGCCTGATCAAGGAGATCGAGGCGGGCGAGGCGTTCCAGGTGGTGCTCTCGCAGCGCTTCGAAATGGACTACAGCGGGTCACCGCTCGCGGTGTACCGGATGCTGCGGGCCTCGAACCCGAGTCCGTACATGTATCTGATGCACATCCCCGACGGCGAGGGTGGCACGGCGTTCTCCATCGTGGGCTCCAGTCCCGAATCGCTGGTCACCGTGAAAGACGGTGTGGCGACGACACATCCGATCGCGGGCACCCGGTGGCGGGGTGAGAGCGCCGAGGACGACATCCTGCTCGAGAAAGACCTCCTCGCCGACGAGAAGGAGAACGCCGAGCACCTGATGCTCGTCGACCTCGGGCGCAACGATCTGGGCCGCGTCTGCCGTCCCGGCACGGTGAAGGTCACCCAGTACCGCCACGTCGAGCGCTACAGCCACGTGATGCACCTGGTCTCGACGGTGTCCGGGCTGCTCGCCGAGGGCAAGGTCGCGCTCGACGCGGTGCGCGCCTGCTTCCCGGCGGGCACGCTGTCGGGTGCGCCGAAGGTGCGGGCGATGGAACTGATCGAGGAACTCGAACCGACCCGGCGCGGCATCTACGGCGGCGTGGTCGGCTACCTCGACTTCGCCGGTGACGCCGACACCGCCATCGCCATCCGCACCGCCCTGCTCAAGGACGGCACCGCCTACGTCCAGGCAGGCGCGGGCGTGGTCGCCGACTCCGACCCCGTCGCCGAGGACACCGAAGCCCGCAACAAGGCCATGGCGGTGCTGAAGGCGATCGCGGCCGCGCAGACCCTGCGCACCTACGAAGGCGGGGATCTATGACGGCGACACCGGGAGAAAACCACACCGGTAGCCCCGGCTCGTCCGTCGATCCGTCGGGCGCCGATAGTCCGAACCCGTCTGTCGACTCGGTCGCGCCCACCGTCGGCGACGACGTGACCGCATCGGCCACGGACTCCGTCGCGGCCACGGGTGTGACGCCCGCTCCGGCCGCGAAGCCGATCGTTCCGGTCGTGTTGCTCGCGCTGGCAGCAGCGGGGCTGTGGGCGGCTTCGCGGATGACGTGGGTGACGGTGCACTCCGCCGACGGGCTCACCGAACCGCGCACCGATGACCTCAACGGTGGCGTGTGGTTCGGGGCGCTCACACCCTTGGCACTGGTGCTGGTCGCCTCGATCGCGGCGGTGTTCGCGGTCAAGGGTGCGCTGCGGCAGTTGCTCGGACTGGTGATCTCGGTGGTCGCCGCGGCCGCCGCGGTGCCGGGCTTCGCGCTGGCCGTCGGCGCGGGCCGCACTGCCGAACGGGCGGGCACCCTGGCCGAACTGCCGGTGCGCGCGGTGGTCAGCGGCGCCGACACCCACCTGTTCCCGGCGATCCTGTCGATCTTCGCCGCCTGCCTGGCACTGGCCGCGGGCATCCTGCTCACCCGCCGCACCGGCGAACCCGCCGCGGCCTCCGACAAATACGACAACCCGGTGTTCCGCCGGGCCGACGCCAGCGCCGCGGTGAGCAAGCAGCACACCGAGACCGGAACCGCCGCGCCCCTGTCGGACCGGGTGCTGTGGGACGCGCTCGACGCCGGCACCGATCCGACCGACACCACCGATACCCCCGGCGCCGGGCACGGTCCGGCCCAGGGCAACAAGTGACCGGCAGCACCCCCGCCGCAGTGACACGCGCGGCGGCCATTTATTCTTTACCAGCATCGGTGAGACAGCGCCCGAGGGGACTCTCGGGCGAGAAGTGCGTCTCCCCAGAAAGGATTCGAGCCAGATGACGGTACTCGACTCGATTCTCGACGGGGTCCGAGCGGATGTTGCCGCTCGCGAAGCCCTCCTCGATTTTCAAGCGATCAAAGCTGCTGCCGCCGCGGTCAAGGGGCCGCTGGACGCACACGCCGCGCTGCACGAGGACGGAATCGGTGTCATCGCGGAGGTGAAGCGTGCCAGCCCCTCCAAGGGCGCGCTCGCTGACATCCCCGATCCCGCCGTGCTGGCCAAGGCCTACGAAGACGGGGGCGCACGCATCATCAGCGTGCTCACCGAGGGCCGCCGCTTCGGCGGTTCGCTCGACGATCTCGACGCCGTGCGTGCCGCCGTGAACATCCCGGTGCTGCGCAAGGACTTCGTCGTCGGCCCGTACCAGATCCACGAGGCCCGTGCCCACGGCGCCGACGTGATCCTGCTGATCGTGGCCGCCCTCGAACAGGACGTGCTCGCCTCGCTGATCGACCGCACCGAATCCCTCGGCATGACCGCCCTGGTGGAAGTGCACACCGAGGAAGAGGCTGATCGCGCCCTCGAAGCAGGTGCGACGGTGATCGGCATCAACGCACGCAACCTCAAGACCCTCGAGGTCGACCGCGATGTGTTCGCGCGGATCGCGCCCGGTCTGCCGTCGGAGGTCATCCGGGTGGCCGAGTCCGGCATCCGCGGCACCGCCGACCTGCTGGCCTACGCCGGTGCGGGCGCCGACGCCGTGCTCGTCGGTGAAGGCCTGGTGACCAGCGGTAATCCGCGTTCGGCCGTGTCCGAACTGGTGACCGCCGGTACGCACCCGTCCTGCCCGAAGCCGGCGCGGCGGAGCATCCGGTGACGGTGCTTCCTCCGGCGAGCGCCGGCGTCGCGCAGCACTCCGACTACGAGCCCGACGCGGGCGGGCACTTCGGCGTCTACGGCGGACGCCACGTCCCCGAGGCGCTGATGGCCGTGATCGAAGAGGTCACCGCCGAATACGACAAGATCCGCACCGACCGCGGCTTCCTCGACGAACTCGACCGGCTGCAGCGCGACTACAGCGGCCGTCCGTCGCCGGTGTTCGAATGCACCAAGCTGGCCGAACATGCCGGTGGCGCAAGGATTTTCCTCAAGCGCGAGGACCTCAACCACACCGGCTCGCACAAGATCAACAATGTGCTCGGCCAGGCATTGCTCGCCAAGCGGATGGGCAAGACCCGCGTCATCGCCGAAACCGGCGCAGGCCAGCACGGCGTCGCCACCGCGACCGCGTGCGCGTTGCTCGGCCTCGACTGCGTGATCTACATGGGCGCGGTCGACACCGCGCGCCAGGCGCTGAACGTGGCCCGCATGCGGCTGCTCGGCGCCGAGGTGATCCCGGTGACCTCCGGTTCGCAGACGCTCAAGGACGCGATCAACGAGGCGCTGCGCGACTGGGTCAGCAACGCCGACGATACGTTCTACTGCTTCGGCACCGCCGCGGGCCCGCACCCGTTCCCGCTGCTGGTCCGCGATTTCCAGCGCGTGATCGGTCTCGAGGCGCGTGAGCAGATCCAGCTCCCGACCCAGGCGGGCAGGCTGCCCGACGCCGTCGTGGCCTGTGTGGGCGGTGGCTCCAACGCCATCGGCATCTTCCACGCCTTCATCCCGGACACGGGTGTGCGGCTGGTCGGTTTCGAGGCGGCCGGTGACGGCGTCGAAACCGGAAGGCACGCAGCCACTTTCACCGGTGGCACGCCCGGTGCGTTTCAGGGCGCCTACTCGTACCTGCTGCAGGACGAAGACGGCCAGACGATCGAATCGCATTCGATCTCGGCCGGTCTCGACTACCCAGGCGTCGGCCCCGAACACGCCCACCTCAAGGACATCGGTCGCGCCGAGTACCGGCCGATCACCGACACCGAGGCGATGGACGCGCTGCTGCTGCTGTCGCGCTCGGAGGGCATCATCCCGGCGATCGAGTCCGCGCACGCGGTGGCGGGCGCGCTGAAGCTGGGTAAGGAACTCGGCGAGGGCGCGGTCATTCTGGTCAACCTGTCCGGTCGTGGTGACAAGGACATGGACACCGCGGGGCGCTGGTTCGGCCTGTTCGACGACGACGCCGAGGAGCACAAGCAGTGAGTCAGCAGTCCCGTCTTGCGAATACCTTCGCCGCCGCGCGTAGCGAAGGCCGGGCGGCCCTGATCGGCTACCTGCCCGCCGGTTATCCCGATCTCGCCGGTTCCATCGCCGCGTGCCGTGCGCTCGTCGAATCCGGTTGTGACATCGTCGAAGTCGGCGTCGCCTACTCCGATCCCGTGATGGACGGTCCGGTCATCCAGGCCGCCGCCGAGCAGGCGTTGCGCAGCGGCGTGCGCGTGCGCGACGTGTTCTCCGTCGTCGAGGCGATCGCCGACGCGGGCGGTCAGGCCGTGGTGATGAGCTACTGGAACCCGGTGCTCAAGTACGGCGTCGACACCTTCGCCCGCGACCTGGCCGCTGCCGGTGGCGCCGGGATGATCACGCCGAACCTGATTCCCGACGAGGCCGACGACTGGTTTGTCGCCTCGGCCACCCACAACCTGGACCGCATCTTCCTGGTCGCGCCGTCCTCGACTGAAGAGCGGCTGGTCAAGACTCTCGAAGCCTCGAGCGGGTTCATCTACGCGGCCTCGACCATGGGCGTGACCGGTGCCCGCGACGCGGTCTCCTCGGCCGCCCCCGCCCTGTGCTCGCGCATCCGCGCCCACTCCGACATCCCGATCGGCGTCGGCCTCGGTGTGCGCTCGGGTGCTCAGGCCGCCGAGATCGCGGCCTACGCGGATGGTGTGATCGTCGGATCGGCGCTGGTCGCGGCTGTGCCTGAGGGTCTCGACGCGGTACGTGCGCTGACAGCGGAGCTCGCAGAGGGCGTCCGCGCGGCGACCGTTCGCTCCTGACCTGACCCGCTCGACCACGACCGGCTACCTATGTTCCGCGGTGACCGGGGTTTGGGTTGTCCGGGAGGCACTGGCTGTGTTTGTTGGAGCGCTGGCGCGCTCGAGTCGCGGCCCCGAGGGGCCGCCGGTTAGCGCTCGAGACTCGCGCCTGCGGCGCATGCGCTTCG